>NZ_JBFUKN010000005.1:0-121221 GCF_056400845.1 Mycobacterium sp. P4_H6
CCTCGAAGAGGCCCGGGTGCCTTTTCTGCACGAGCCGTTCGTCAACGACATCGAGACCGTCGGGTTGCTGATCGCCGAGGTGAAGGTCACCTACAAAGGGCAACTGCGCCTGATGGATTCGCCGTTGCAGGTGACCATCTGGGTGAGCAGGCTGCGCGCGGTGGACTTCAACCTGGGCTATGAGGTGCGCTCGGTGCACGCCGATCCGGAGTCCAAGCCCGCGGTGATCGGCGAGACCCAGCTGGCGGCCTTCAACATCGAGGAGCAGAAGCTGGTGCGGCTGCTGCCGCATCACCGCGAGTACCTGCAGCGCTACCAGCGGTGAACAGCCCCGAACGCGGTTTGTGGCTCGATGACGCCGCGCACCGTAAAGACCTGTCCACCTTCGTCGACCGGGCGCTGCGGCTCGACGACTCGGCGGTGATCCGGTTCCGGGAGCGTGCGGGCAGCGGGCAGGTGGTGGCCTGGGTGTCCACCGGATTCGATGTGCTGGCCAGCAGGGTGGTCGCCGGTCGGGTGCGCCCGACGGACCTGTCGGCGGGAGCGGACACCTTGGTGCGCTCGCTGTCGGCGATGGACGCCTCCGGTTATGTCGAGCCGGGTTTCGCGATGGATTCCGCGTGGCGTGGTGTGCTACCGCCCGATACCGGGTTCACGCACCTCGACGATGTGCCGGCCTGGGCGATCCTGGAACTGGTGGAGCGGGGCACCGCGCTGGCCAAGGAACACAGCAGCGCGCACGGGCCGCCGGCCTCGCTGCTGGATCAGGAGGTCCTCGCGGTCAGCGCAGGGGAGACCACGGTCGGTATCCCGATGCGTTGCGTCTTCGCGTTGACCGCCATGGGATTTCTGCCGCAGAGCGCCGACGTGCTGTCCTCGGACGAGATCGTGCGGGTCCGCGTGCATCCCGCGTGGCTGCGGGTCGACGCGCGGTTCGGCACGGTGTACCGGCGCCTGGGCGACCCGGCGATGGTGCTCAGGTGATGGTGCGCGGCTGAGCTACACCAACCACGCAGCGGTGTCAGGTGCCAGCTTTCCGTCCACCAGCGGCCCGCTGGTCAACAGCACCTGGCCGTCCGGAAGCGCGATGGGCGCAGCGCCGGCGTTGAACGCGCACACCAGTCCACCGGGTCGCCGGAACACCGAATCGCCCAGCCACTCCACGGTGTTGCCGGCGAATTCGGCACGCCCGGTGCGTAACTCGATGGCCCGCCGGTAGAGCGTCAAGGTCGACGTCGGATCACCCTGCTGCGCCTCGACCGTGAGCGATGCCCAGTCCGCAGGCATCGGCAACCAGGTGTCCGGTGCCGAGGAGAACCCGAACGGCGGCGCAGAACCGCTCCACGGCAACGGAACCCGGCAGCCGTCACGGCCGCGTTCTATCCGGCCGGAGCGCTCCCACACCGGATCCTGCAACACGTCGTCGGGTAGCTCGACATTGGGCAGGCCCAGTTCGGCGCCGTTGTAGACGAACACCGATCCCGGCAGTGCGAGCTTCACCAGCGCCATGGCGCGTGCCCGCCGTAACCCGGCAGCGCCGCCGCCGTACCGGCTGACTTCGCGCGGCACATCGTGATTGGACAGTGTCCACGTCGGTGCCGCCCCGGCCAGTGCTGCCGCGTCCAGCGAGTTGTCGATGGCCGCCCGGATTCCCGCCGCGTCGTAATCGGTCTGTACCAGTTGGAAGTTGAAGCCCAGGTGCAGTTCGTCGGGACGCAGATATTTGGCGAACTGTTCGTTGCCGTGCACCCAGATCTCGCCGACGGTGACGGCGTCGGGATAGTCGTCGAGCACGGTGCGGATGAACCGGTGGATGTCGTGCACGGCCTCGTTGTCGAAGCGGGGGTCGTCGGCCTTGTTGCGCAGCAGTTCGTTCTCGCGCAGATCCATGTCCGGCAGTGCCTGCGGCTTGGCCATCCCGTGCGCCACGTCGATGCGGAACCCGTCCACACCGCGGTCCAGCCAGAACCGCAGGGTCTTCTCGATATCCTCGAAGACCTCGGGGTGCTCCCAGTTCAGGTCGGGCTGGGCGGCGTCGAACAGGTGCAGGTACCACTGCCCGTCGCCCACCCGGGTCCAGGCCGGCCCGCCGAATATCGACACCCAGTTGTTGGGCGGCTGGTCGCCGACCCCGTCGCGGAAGATGAAGCGGTCCCGGCGTGCCGGGTCGGCCAGTGCCTCGACGAACCACGGATGCGCGGAGCTCACGTGATTGGGCACCAGATCCATGGTGAGTCGGATACCGCAGGCGTGCGCGGCCTCGACCAGCCGGTCCAGCGCGTTCAGATCGCCGAACAGCGGGTCGATATCGCGGGGGTCGGAGACGTCGTAGCCGTGGTCGGCCATCGGGGACACCATGACCGGGTTGAGCCACAGGGCCTGCACCCCGAGTTCGGCCAGATAGTCCAGCCGCTCGGTGATGCCGTCGAGATCGCCGACGCCGTCACCGTTGCTGTCGGCGAACGAGCGCGGGTAGACCTGATAGAACACGGCCCGCGACCACCACGGTGTCATCAGAAAGCGGAGTTGACCATCGAATCGGCGGCCATCTGCAGGTAGTCCAGCAGGGCCCGCCGGTGGGCGTCGTCCAGGGTCGCCGAGTCGATCGAGGCGACCGCGGTGTGCATGCACCGCAGCCAGGCGTCACGTTCGAGGTAACCGATCCGGAACGGTGAGTGACGCATCCGCAGCCGCGGGTGGCCGCGCTCGTCGGAGTAGGTGCGCGGCCCGCCCCAGTACTGCTCCAGGAAAAGCCGCAGCCGCTCCTCGGCGCCGTCCATATCGCCCTCGGGATACAGCGGCAGCAGGATCTCGTCGTCGCGCACCTGCTCGTAGAACCGCGCCACGATCGCGGCGAACGTGGCATGGCCTCCGACTTCGTCGTAGAACGAGCGTTGCGGCTGAGTCACCACACCCATTGTTCCCGATCTAGCCGCCGCGCACCGGTGGGGGGCCGACGACTTCGAGGTCGAGCTCCGCGCGGGCCCGGGCGAAACCCTCGGCGGGAAAGCCGACAGCGGTGCCCTCGGCGTGCACATACGCCTCGGTCGGGGTGTTCATGTAGTCGAAGAACCTCTCGAACACCCCGGTCGTCAACAGGCCGAGCATCTGCGTGGTGTGGCTGTCGAACGCGAAGCTGTGCACGGCGCCCGCCGGGGCGTGCACGAAGTCGCCCTTGGTGAGCAGCAGTTCCTCGCCGTTGACGTGCAGCAGGATCCGGCCTTCCAGGCAGAAGAAGTTCTCGGTGTGTTCGCGGTGGAAGTGCCGCGGAATGTAGTCGCTCTTGGCGCCGATGGTGTGCAACGCGAAGTAGGTGGCATCGGTGTTGCGCGGCCGGGCCAGGAACGTGTTGAGCTCGTCCTCGCCGGCCAGACGATCACCCTCACCGGCCCGCAACACGTAGGGAGTGG
This sequence comes from Mycobacterium sp. P4_H6, assembly GCF_056400845.1. NCBI lineage: Bacteria > Bacillati > Actinomycetota > Actinomycetes > Mycobacteriales > Mycobacteriaceae > Mycobacterium > Mycobacterium sp. P4_H6. The sequence goes on from NZ_JBFUKN010000005.1 coordinate 3,411, forward strand.
CGCCGGCGGGCAGGCCCGCACCGGTGACCGGAGGCAGCGACTTCTTCTCCAGATCATGGGTGCGGATGCCGAAGCGTTCGACCGTCTCGGACTGCTGCGCGGGGGACACCCCGGCGTCGTACACGTGCGACGCCGTCTCGCGGCCCACGGACTGCGCCCACCGGTGACCGCCGCCGGTCAGCCAGCTCAGGAACCGGGTGCGGTGTGCCAGCATCCGGTAGGCGTACGGGGTGCCGGCCGGGATGGTCACCGAATCCCCGGGCACCAGGTGGTGCGTCTCGCCGGGCAGCCACACCTGCAGCGCTCCGTCGGTGAGGTAGAGGAAGCGGTGCTCGTCATCGTGGGACACGAAGCCGGTCTCGGTGCCCTTGGCGCCGTAGACGTACGCCGCGCCGAACTGGCCTCCGGTGTCCTCGGGCCGGGCGATGACGGTGACGAGTTGGCCGCCGAGTTCGTAGCGCAGCCCTTCGCCGGCGGCCAGGTGGTAGGGCAGGCAGCGCCCCGGCAGTGCGTTCTGCAGCGGTGCGGCGGCCTGGACGTCATCGAGGGTGGGGATGTCGAGTGTCATGGCACGTCTTTCGATGGATGAGTTTTCAAGGTGTGGGCGAAGAAGGCTTCGATGGTGGGGAAGGAGGCGTACCGGTGCCGTGCGGTGAAAGCGCGCAACCGGGCGGTGGATCGCACCGCGGTGGGCGCCTGCGGTTCGCGTTCCAGGTGGCCCTGGTCGAGCGACTGGCCGGGTCCGAGTTCCAAGACGTCGCCCGGATTGAGGAACCCGTGACCGAACCCGTCGATCAGGTACAGCGCGGCATCGTCGCCGTTGCCTGCCAGCGCCTCGTAGAGGGCGATGCTGTGCGCCGCGGGAACCATGGTGTCCTGGAGTCCGTGCAGGATCAGGAAGGGCGGCGCGTCCGGACCCACGTGTGCGACGGGGCTCGCGTCCCGGGCGAGCAGCGGTCGTTCGGCGGCGGTGCCGCCCAACAGATCGGCCTCGGGGCTACCCGCGCGTGCCTGGGACAGGTTGACCGGACCGTATCCGTCGACCACCGCCTGCACCGCGGATGAGACCGGCGCGGGCCCCTCCCCGGGCAGTCTGTCGACACCGGAATGCAGGCCGGCGAGTGCGGCGAGATGGCCACCGGCCGACGAGCCCCACAGCCCGATGCGGCCGGGGTCGGCGCCGAACCGGTCGGCGTGTGTGCGCAGCCAGCGCACCGCGGCCCGGACATCGTGCAACTGCCCCGGATGCCGGGTGCCCGGCGCCAGCCGGTAGTCGATACTGGCCATCACATAACCATGGACGGCGAAGTGCCGTAACAGATCTGGACGGGCGGTGCGGTCCTGCATCCGCCATCCACCACCATGTAGCCAGACGATGACCGGCAGTCGGTCAGGTGACTGCGCCGGCCCGGTGACGTCGATGAGCAGCCCGGGGCCGAACTCATGGGTGGATGTGCGGACGACGGTGGAAACCGTGTCCAAGGGGATGAATCCTCCGACTGCAGTGCCGGGGCCTGGGTCGCCGCCGTAGCGGTTGTAAGGCCCTTCCGTCAGTCACTGCGCTTAGCTAGCCTAACAGATTTTTCACCGGAAGTTCACCGGACTGACCAGCGAACACCGACAAAATTGCCGTGCGATCGGCCCCAAATCGTGGTGAACTGTCTTTCCGGAGGACGAATGTCGCAGCGCAAGAAAAGCCCTGCTCGACGACAGGGCTACCCATTCCCCACGGCCGTGGCCGATTCTCCCGGCGTGCACTCCTCACAAGTGCTGGAGGTTCCGCCTGCCGCCCACCAGGGTTCGGTCTGGGGGCGGCGCAGGGTGCTGCTGCTGAATTCCACCTACGAACCGCTCACCGCATTGCCCATGCGCAGGGCCGTCATCATGCTGATGTGCGGTAAAGCCGACGTCGTCCACGACGACCCGTCCGGGCCGGTCATCCATTCGGCGACCCGCACCATCGTGGTCCCGTCGGTGATCAGGCTGCGCACCTTCGTCCGGGTGCCCTACCGCGCCCGCGTCCCGATGACGCGTGCCGCGCTCATGCACCGCGACCGGTTCCGCTGCGCGTACTGCGGGCAGAAGGCCGACACCGTCGACCATGTGGTGCCGCGCAGTCGCGGTGGCGAGCACTCCTGGGAGAACTGCGTCGCGGCCTGCTCGTCGTGCAATCACCGCAAGGCCGACCGGACGCTCGCGGAGCTGGGCTGGTCGCTGCACTCGGCACCCATGCCGCCCAAGGGGCAGCACTGGCGGCTGCTGTCCTCGGTGAAGGAACTCGACCCGGCGTGGGTCAGATATCTGGGCGAAGGCGCGGCGTGAACGGCGCTGCGATACGGTTTGCATCGTGAGTACAGCCCTAGCCCATGCCCTGATGGGTGGGATCCCGCTCGTGGTGTTTCTGGTACTGGCTGCGCTGGCCTACCGCCACAAGGGACCGCACCCTGAGTCCTACAAGCTCGGCGACGAGTGGACCCACGACCCGATCCTGTGGGCGGCCGATGAGCCGGCAGATCACGGCCACGGCGGCCACGGGTCGCACGTGACGGTGGGAGGTGGCGCAAGTGGCAAGTGGTAGCCAGGAACTCGCAACCACCCGCACCGACGTCGAGCTGCCCTACGGCTACGCGCTGACCTACAGCGGCCGGATCTCGGGAGTCACCGAGCCCGGCGAGCTGTCGGTGCACTACCCGTTCTCGACCAAGGACCTGGTCGCTCTGGACAACGCGCTGAAGTATGGCTCGCGGTACGCGAAGGCCCGTTTCGCGGTGTTCATCGGTGACCTCGGTGCCGATACCGCGGCCACCGCCCGCGAGATCCTGGCCAAGGTCCCGACTCCGGACAACGCCGTGCTGTTCGCGGTGTCGCCGAATCAGAAGGCCATCGAGGTCGTGTACGGCGCCGACGTGAAGGGCCGTGGCATCGAGACCGCCGCACCGCTCGGCATCTCCGCCGCCCTCGGCTCGCTGCGCGACGGCAATCTCATCGACGCTCTGGTGAGCGCCATCAACGTCACCTCCGCGGCGGTCTCGCCGCGCTGACAGCTGTGCACATCGGCCCCGGTATCGCACGTCGGTACCGGGGCTGATTGCTCTACAGGACAGCCTGCGTCATCGCAGCACGGATCTCGATGTAGCGCATCAGGAAGGTGCGCTCGTCGAGGCGTTTGCGCCGCATCCAGTGCGTGACTTCCTCATTGCACTTGCTGGCGTTGCACGCCGCGCACGCGGGCACCACGTTCTCGATGGTGTACCTGCCGCCGCGGGAGATCGCCATGACGCAGTCGCGCTGCATCGGCTTGTCGGTGACACCGCAGTAGGCGCACCCGTTCCAGGCGGATCTGAGTGCGGCCCACTGCTCATCGGTGAGGTCGTTGATGACGGCCTTGACCCGGCGGGTGCGCTTGCGCGCCGCGCGGGCTCTGCGACTGTTGGGCTTACCCGACACGGCCATGGCGCACAGCGTAGGCAGTCCCCGGCGAGCGACCGCGCTTGTACGCGGCGTGCGGCGTGTCGGCGCACAGACACGGTCGCCCGCGGGAAATCAGCTCACATCGAAGGCGCGGGCCCGCAGTGCGCGTTCCACGCCCGCACGCCCCTCCAGCACCAGCCGGTGCAGTGCGGGCGGCACGTCGGGTCCGGACAGGAAGGCGTCCGCGGCGTCCAGCCCGCCCTGGCTGATGTCCCAGGACGGGTAGAGCCCGATCACGACGGTCTGGGCGACCTCACTGGACCGGCGTTCCCACACGCCCGGGATGGACGCGAAGTACAGGTCCCGGAAGCGCGCGAGCAGGTTGCCCTGGCCGGGCTGTGCGAAGCCGCCGACGATCGCGCGGGTGGTGATGTTGGCCAGCGTGTCATCCTCGATCACCCGCTGCCAGGCGGCGTTCTTCACCGTCACCTGCGGGCGCGCGGCGGCCGCGGCGGCGGCGTTGCGCTTGCCGGCGGCGGTCGGGTCGCGCTCGGCCTCGGCGTCGATGAACGGGCTGTCGGTGCCGTCGGCATCGATCACCCCGGCCGCCGCCAGTGCGGTCACGATGCGCCAGCGCAGGTCGGTGTCGATGACCAGCCCGGACAGGTTGACGGCGGCGGGCTCGTTGTCCAGCAGGGTCGACAGCACCGCGATGTGGTTGGGCGCCAGCACCGAGGTGCACAGCGCGTTCACGAACGCCAGCTGGTGATCGGATCCGGGAGCCGACTCACGGGCCCGGTCCAGCAGGGCGTCACCGAAGGCCGGCCAGCCGTTCTCCTTGGCCCACTCCGGATCGGCGTAGGAGTTCAGCGCGGTCTGGGCCTGCAGCAGCAGCCGCTGCGCGACACCGACTTCGGTCTCTCCGTGGATGCCGCCGATGACCAGCGTCACGAAGTCGCGGGCCTTCATCTCGGCCTCGCGGGTCATCTCCCAGGCCGCCGACCAGGCCAGCGTGCGGGGGAGCGGGTCGGCGATGTCGGCGATGCGGGCCAGCACCGTCTGCAGGGACTGCGGATCCAGCCGCGACGAGCAGTAGGTGAGGTCGTCGTCGTTGATCAGCACGAACTGGCCGCGCGAAACACCCACCAGCGCGGGCACATCGGTGCGCGCGCCCTCGACGTCGAGTTCCTCGCGGTGCACGCGCACCAACTTGCCCGAGGCGTCCTCGTCGTAGATGCCGACGGCCAGGCGGTGCACCCGGGTCTCCCCGGCGCCCGGTGCGGCACCGGACTGCACCAGCGCGAAACGGGTGAAGGCCCCGTCGGCGTCGACGTCGAAATCGGCGCGCAGCGTGTTCAGGCCGGTGGTCTTGAGCCACTGCTGCCCCCACCCGGACAGGTCGCGGCCCGAGGACTTCTCCAGCGCGCCAAGCAGATCACCGAAGGTGGCGTTGCCGAACGCATGGTCGCGGAAGTAGTCGCGCAGGCCGGCCAGGAATGCCTCCAGCCCGACGTAGGCCACCAGCTGCTTGAGCACGCTGGCGCCCTTGGCGTAGGTGATGCCGTCGAAGTTCACCTCGACTGCGTGCAGGTCGGGGATGTCGGCGGCGACGGGGTGGGTGGACGGCAGCTGATCCTGGCGGTAGGCCCAGGACTTCTCCACGTTGGCGAACGTCGTCCAGGCCTGGGTGTACTCGGTGGCTTCGGCCTGGCACAGCACCGAGGCGAAGGTGGCGAAGGATTCGTTGAGCCACAGGTCATCCCACCATTGCATGGTGACCAGGTCGCCGAACCACATGTGCGCCATCTCGTGCAGCACGGTCTCGGCGCGGCGCTCGTAGCTGTACCGGGTGACCTTGGACCGGAAGACGTAGTCCTCCAGGAAGGTCACCGCGCCGGCGTTCTCCATGGCGCCGGCGTTGAACTCCGGCACGAACAGCTGGTCGTACTTGCCGAACGCGTATGGTTCGCCGAAGTTGCGGTGGTAGAAGCCGAAGCCCTGCTTGGTCTCGGTGAACAGCCGCTCGGCGTCCATGAACTCCGCCAGCGACGCGCGGCAGAAGATGCCCAGCGGGATGTCGCCGTGGTCGTCGGTGTAGACGTCGTCCCAGCGGGCGTACGGCCCGGCGATGAGCGCGACGAGGTAGGTGCTCATCTTCGGGGTGGTGACGAAGGTGTGCAGGCCGTCCTGCACGGATGCGGTTGCGCCGTTGGAGATCACCTGCCAGTGCTCGGGCGCCTTGACGGTGACGTCGAAGGTGGCCTTCAGGTCGGGCTGATCGAAGCAGGCGAACATCCGCTTGGCATCCGCGGTCTCGAACTGCGAGTAGAGGTACACCTCGTTGTCGACGGGGTCGACGAAGCGGTGCAGACCCTCGCCGGTGTTCGAGTACAGGCAGTCGGCGTCGATCACGAGCTCGTTGTGTTCGGCCAGTCCGCTCAGCGCAATGCCGGCGGACTCGTCGTAACCGGAGACGTCCAGCGCGCGGCCGTTGAGGGTGGCGCTGCGCACGGTGTCGGCGGCGAGGTCGATATAGGTGTCCGCGCCGGCGAGGGCGCTGAACGTCAGGGTCGTGACCGACCGGAACGTCTTCTCACCGGTGGTGAGGTCGAGGTCGATGCGGTAGTTGTCGACGGTCACCAGCGTTGCGCGTTCGGCCGCCTGGTCGCGAGTCAGATTGGGGAGAGCCACGCCGACCAACTTAGTCGCAGCCGGGGAACATATGCCGGGTGGCAACAGTTGTGCCGTTGTGGAGACTGCCCGCACGTACTGAGAGGACTCGGCTGATGGCTCAGAAGGACACCGCAGGATTCTGGTTCGACCCGCTGTGCCCGTGGTGCTGGATCACCTCGCGCTGGATCCTGGAGGTGGAGAAGGTTCGCGATATCGACGTGAACTTCCATGTCATGAGCCTGGCGGTGCTCAACGAGGGCCGCGACCTGCCGGAGAACTACCAGGAGATGATGAAGAAGGCCTGGGGTCCGGTGCGGGTGGCGATCGCCGCCGAGCAGGCCCACGGCTCGGAGATCCTGTCGCCGCTGTACACCGCGATGGGCACCCTGATCCACAACGAGGGCAACAAGGACTTCGACGAGGTCATCAAGAAGTCGCTGGAGCAGGTCGGCCTGCCCGCCGAGCTGGCCGAGGCCGCCGGCAGCGACACCTACGACGACGCGCTGCGTAAGAGCCATCACGAGGGCATGGACGCCGTCGGTGATGACGTCGGCACCCCGACCATCCACGTCAACGGTGTCGCGTTCTTCGGCCCGGTGCTCTCGCGCATCCCGCGTGGTGAAGAGGCCGGCAAGCTGTGGGATGCCTCGGTGATCTTCGCGTCCTACCCGCACTTCTTCGAACTCAAGCGCACCCGGCACGAGTCGCCCGAGTTCGACTGACCTGCCGCCCGCCGCGCCGCGACTTCGTGGCATGCGCCATCATGCCCCCGTACGCTCGGGATCGCTTGTCCACCAACGCATCACCCGGTGAACAGCATGCTTCGCCCAGGTGTACCGGGGGCGTACGGCGACGAAATCCGAAGGTGTGAAATTCGGACGTTCCGGTTGCAAGCATCTGCCGCGCGCGTCAAAGTGCTCAGAATGACAGCGGCTGAGCCCACCACCGACGGCACCTACCGGGACCGCATTGTCGCGGTCGAACCCGGCGGCAATGAATTCATCGCCGAGGCTGATCGGCACGGTCGGCCGAGCCAACTGCTGTGGACGTGGGCGTCGCCCAACCTGGAGTTCGCCACCATCTTCCTGGGCGTGCTCGCCGTCTCGTACTTCGGCATGACGTTCTGGCAGGCGGCGGCCGGCATCCTGCTCGGTGCCGGGCTCGGCGCGCTGGCGCACGCGTTCCTGTCGGCTCGCGGACCTCGCCTCGGTGTGCCGCAGATGGTGGTGGGCCGCCTGTCCTTCGGCTACAAGGGCAATGCCGTGCCCTCGACCCTGATGGCGGTGACCGCCGGCGTCGGCTGGTTCGCGACCAACAGCATCAGCGCCGCATTCGCGTTGTCGACGCTGTTCGGCATTGCGCCGCTGCTGGCGTTGCTACTGGTGGTGGCGGTGCAGACCGCCCTGGCATTCTTCGGGCACAACCTGGTGCAGGCCTTCGAGCGGTGGGCGTTCCCGGTGCTCGCGGTGATCTTCGCGATCACCTCGGTGCTGATCTTGTCCAAGGCCGATCTGGGTGCGCCGGCCGTCGAGGGCGGCGTCGGCGGACTGGGCGGATTCCTGCTGACGGTGGGCGCCACCTTCGGCTACGTCGCGGGCTGGACGCCGTACGCCGCCGATTTCAGCAGGTACCTGCCCAGCACCGTCTCGCCGGTGCGCACCGGGCTGTTCGCCGCGGCCGGACTGTTCCTGGCCAGCTCGGTGCTGGCCATCGTCGGCGCGGCCTCGGTCACCATCGTCACCGCCGCGGTCTCGGACAACCCGACCGACGTCTTCACCAGCTCGCTGCCCGGCTGGCTGGCGGCCGCGACGCTGCTGGCCATCGCGATCGGGGCCGTGGCGGCCAATGCGATCAACGTCTACTCGGCCGGGATGGCCTTCGTCACCACCGGCGTCAAACTGCCCGCCCACGTCGCGCGGGCGACGGCCACCGTGTTCTTCGGGGTGGCCGGTTTCCTGGTCGCCTGGTGGGCGCTGGCGGACGCCGCAGCCAGCTACGAGACGTTCCTGCTGCTGATCGCGTACTGGGTCGGGCCCTGGCTCGGCGTGGTGTTCGCCGATCAGTACCTGCGCCGCGGCCACCGCGTGGACGGATTCCTGTATGACCACACGTATTCCAACTGGCCGGGTCTACTGTCGTTCCTGATCGGTCTGGTGGTGTCGGTGCTGCTGTTCTGCAATCAGGAGTTGTTCGTGGGATTCGTGGTCCGGGCGGTGCCCGAGCTCGGCGACATCGGGTTCTTCGTCGGGTTCGTGCTGGCCGCGGGCAGCTATCTGGTGTTGTGCCGGTCCAAGATCCAAGCGGAACGGGTGGCTTTGTGAGTCCTGAGGAAATGCTCGACGTCGCCGTCGAGGAGGCACGAAAAGGGTTGGCCGAGGGTGGGATACCGATCGGCGCGGCACTGTTCACCGCCGACGGTGTGCTGCTGGGCCGCGGGCACAACCGTCGCGTGCAGAATGACGACCCGTCGGTGCACGGCGAGACCGACGCGTTCCGCAACGCGGGCCGCCAGCGCGACTACCGGTCGACGGTGATGGTGACGACCCTGTCGCCGTGCTGGTACTGCAGCGGCCTGGTGCGCCAGTTCAACATCGGCGCCGTCGTGATCGGCGAAGCCAAGACGTTCTCCGGCGGGCACGACTGGCTGGCCGAGAACGGCGTGCAGATCACGCTGCTCGATGATCAGCGCTGCGTGACGATGATGGAGGAGTTCATCGCGGCGCGGCCGGAACTGTGGAACGAGGACATCGGGGTGGCTGAATGAGTGCCATTGCTACCGTAGACATCTCACGCTGGTACGCCGGTGGTGACGACGCCGACGCGTTGGCGGCCGAGGTCGACGAGGGTCTGCAGCGGGCCGGATTCATCGTGGTCACCGGTCACGGTGTCGACGTGGGACTGGCCGCGCGGGTCCGGGCGGCGAGCCGGGAGTTCTTTGCGCTGCCCGACGAAGTCAAACAACGCTATTCGGTGCCGGTCGGCGGGCACGGCTGGATCGGTCCCGGCGCGGAGGCCAACGCCTACGCCGAGGGCACCGAGACCCCGCCGGATCTGAAAGAGAGTTTCAGCCTGGGCGCCGAGACTCTCACCGGTGATGCGGAGGTGGACCGTATCTGGTTCGCGCCCAACGTCTGGCCGGCCGAGGTGGCGCACCTGCAGGGCCTGGTCGACGAGTACACCACGGCCATGCGCAGGCTCTCCGATGACCTGCTCGCCTTGTTCGCCCACGCGCTGGGCCTGTCCGACAATCCGTTCGCGGCGTTGGCGAGCCGGCCCACCTGGACGATGAACATCAACCATTACCCGCCGGTGAGCGTTGTCGGAGAACCCGAGCCCGGTCAGTTCCGGATCGGCCCGCACACCGACTTCGGCACCGTCACCGTGCTGGATCGCGAGCCGGGCGCCGGTGGCCTGCAGGTGTATTCGGAGGCCGAAGGCTGGGAGGACGCGCCCTGGGAGCCCGGTGCGCTGACCGTCAACATCGGTGACCTGTTGGAGTACTGGAGCGGGCGGCGCTGGCCGTCGGGTCGGCACCGGGTGCTGCCGCCGCAGCCGCACGCCCCCGAAGAGGATCTGGTGTCGTTGATCTACTTCTACGAGGCCAACCACGATGCGATCGTCACGCCGCTGGAACCGCCGATCGGGCGGGTCTCCGGGCTGGATCCGGTGACCTCGGCCGATTTCATCAAGGAACGCCTGGACGCCATCACCGTGGCCTGACGCTCACTGGGCGAACGAGAATCCACCGTTGACCGGAATGGTCTGTCCGGTGATCCAGGCGCCGTGCCCGCTCGCCAGCATCGCCGCCAGCGGGGCGACGTCGTCGGGTGAGCCCGGGCGGCGTATGACGTAGTTGCGCAGGATCGACTGCGCCTGGGTGGAATCGGGTTCGGCCCACAGCGGCTCGGTGGCGGGGGTGCGCATGGTGCCGAGCGCGATGTTGTTGGCGGTGATCCCGTAACGCCCGTGTTCGAGCGCCACGGACCGCGTGAATCCGGCCGCGCCGGCCTTGGATGCGGCATACACGGCAGAGCTGGGATCGCCGACCCGGCCGGCATCGGAGACGATCGTGATGACGCGTCCCCATCGGGCGGCGATCATGTCCGGCAGGACGGCACGCGTGCAGTTGAGCACGCCATAGAGATTCACGCGCAGGTAGGGCTCCCAGTCGTGCGGGGCCGATTCGGCGAAGCGTCCGCGAGTGCCGAACCCGTGCGCCCCGGCATTGCCGGCATTGTTCACCAGGATGTCGACGGAGTCCGCGGCGGCGAGGGCGGCGGTCACGGCGTCGTAGTCGGTGACGTCGAAGGGTGCCGGCTGCGCTGCCCACCCCGCGTCTCGCACCTCGGTCACGACCGCATCGGCGAGGTCCGGCCGTAGATCGTTGACCAGGACCTCGGCGCCGGCCGACGCGAAGGCAAGGGCCAGGTTGCGCCCGACACCCTGGCCGGCGCCAGTGATCAGCGCGCGGTGCCCCGACAGGTCGATGTTCAGGCTCATGGGCCGGGTCTCCTCAGATCGCTGGACATTTCGCCATGACTCTACGATAGTAGAGAGATGTCGCGGTGTGACCTGGACCATATTTGGCTCAAGGCCGGTCACTTGTCATGCCGATGAACGCCGGCAGCTCGGAGGCGACCGCAGGGGTCCGGCGCAAACCCGACCCCGACTCGCGGCGCCGTGAATTATGCGATGCTGCAATCGAACTGCTGGCCGAAGACGGTGTGAAAGGGCTCAGTCACCTGAAGGTCGACCGCCGCCTGGCCCTGCCCGACGGCACGACGTCGTTCTATTTCCGGACCCGGTCGGCTCTGGTGCTCGCCCTGGCCCACCGCGTCGCCGAGCGCGATCTGGCCGAACTCACCGCTGCGACCGAGTTTCAGGCGAACGCCGCACCCGGCCCGTCGGGACTGGCCCGGCTGGTGATGGCTTCGGCGACGGGCGAGCCGTTCGCGAGGACAAAGGCCCGGTACGAACTCATGCTGCAAGCCAACCGCGATCCTGACCTGGCCGTTGTCGTGCACAGCAATTCGGAACGCTTCCTGGGTTTGATCCGTGACTTCGTCGAGCGGATGAACCCCCGGGGCGCCCACATCTCGCGGGCGGTGCTCGACCAGCAGGCCTACGTGCTGACCCAACTGATCAGCGGCATCATGCTGGCGTTCACCGCCGGCGACGACACGATCACCGGCGCCGGGGAACTCGACCGCATCATGGCCGCTGTCGTCGCGGGAGTTGCCGGCGCGCACTGAAACCTCGGAAATTGCCGTACAGAAATCCGAAACCGGCTGCGGTCGGTCTGATTCAGGGAGTGATGATCGATGAGCGGTACGACGCTGGAGACCGGAGTGCTGGCCGGTGACGATCGGATGCTGATCGGCGGTGAACTTCAGGGCACGGCGGGCGGCGCCGTGTTCGACGTGGTTCACCCGGCCAGTGAGCAGGTGGTCGGTCAGGCCGCGGACGGCACGGTCGATGACATGGCTCGCGCGGTCGAAGCGGCCCGGCGTGCCTTCGACGGGACAGAGTGGTCGCGCGATGTCGAATTCCGGTATCACTGCCTGACACAGCTGCATGCCGCGCTGAAGAACAACAGCGAACGTCTGCGCCGGATCTTGGTCACCGAGGTGGGTTGCCCGGTGACGGTGACGGGTTCGCAGATCGAGAGCCCCATCGAGGAGGTCAGCCATTGGGCCGAGTACGGCCGGGCCTTCGACTACGTGGTGGACACCGGCCTGCATGACACCCCGATGGGGCCCGCGCGCCGCCAACTGCATTACGAGCCAGTGGGTGTGGTCGGCGCCATCACGCCCTGGAACGTGCCGTTCTATCTCAACATCGCCGAGACGATGCCGGCGTTGATGGCCGGCAACACCGTGGTTCTCAAGCCGGCTCAACTCACCCCGTGGTCGGGTACCGAGCTGGGACGCATCGTCGCCGAGGAGACCGACATTCCCGCCGGAGTGTTCAACGTGGTGTCCTCGAACGCCAACGACGTCGGTGCCGCATTATCGGCCGACCCCTGCGTCGACATGATCACCTTCACCGGATCGACCGCCACCGGGCGGGCGGTTCTGGCTGCCGGTGCACCCACGGTGAAGAAGACCCTGCTGGAACTGGGCGGCAAATCCGCTCACATCGTGCTCGAGGACGCGGACTTCGCTTCCGCGCTGCCCATCGCCGCGATGATGGCGTGTGTGATGTCGGGCCAGTCATGCGTGCTGCCGAGCCGGATACTCCTGCCGCGCAGTCGCTATGAGGAAGGTCTGGAGATCCTGAGGGTGTCGATGGAGAGTTTTCCAATCGGCGATCCCTGGACGCCCGGGATCATGCAAGGCCCGCAGATCAGTGCTCAGCAGCGTCAGAAGGTGCTCGGACTCATCGCCAGTGGGATCGAGTCAGGGGCGCGGCTGATCACCGGCGGGGGAATCCCGGGGAACCTGCCGGTGGGTTATTACACCGAACCGACGTTGCTTGCCGATGTCGACCCGGATTCGCGAGTGGCCCAGGAGGAGATCTTCGGCCCGGTGCTGACCGTCACGCCCTACGACACCGAGGACGAGGCCGTCGAGATCGCCAACAACTCGATCTACGGCCTGTCCGGTGAGGTGTCGAGTGGTGACGTGGACCGGGCATTGGCCGTCGCCAAGCGGATCCGCACCGGCAACGTGTCGATCAACGCCAAGAGCCACTTCGGCATCAACAGCCCGTTCGGCGGCACCGGCCAGTCGGGCCTCGGCTACCGCAACGGCGCCGAGGGCTATCGCGAGTATCTGGCGATCAAAACGATCGGGCTTCCGGAATGAACGGCGTGACCGCCGCGCCCCGCCCAGGCCGGATCACGGTCGCGTGAAGTTCGCGTTCGGGTTGCCCCATACGTTGCGGATCAAGGCGATGATGCAGCCGTGGGAGGCTGGCGTGACCGGCGCGGACCAAACCCGGATGGTCAAGCTGGCGGACGACCTGGGCTATGACATGGTCGCCGTCCCAGAGCATTTCGTCATCCCGCGCGACCACGTGGAGGTATCCGGGCCGCACTACTTCCACGCGGCGTCGGCGCAGGCCTATATCGCGGGAGCCACCGAACGCATCGTGGTGAACTCATGCATCACCATCCTGCCGCTGCAGAATCCGATCGTCCTCGGCAAGGCCCTGGCCACCGCCGACTGGTTGAGCAGTGGCCGAATGATGATGTCGGTCGGCGTCGGGTGGCTGGAGGAGGAATTCCAGGCCGTCGGTGTTCCGTTCCGGGAACGGGGCCGGATCTGTGACGAGTATCTGGCAGCGATGATCGAATTATGGACGAGCGACACCCCGGAGTTCGAGGGCAAGTACGTGTCATTCCGCGACATCGCGTTCGAGCCGAAACCCGTTCAGCAGCCGCATATCCCCATCTGGATCGGCGGCGATGTCGAGGCCTCGCTGAAGCGTGCCGCGCGGTTCGGTTCGGGCTGGTGGCCCTTTCTGAGCGACCCCGACGACATTCCCGCCCGCCTGGACTTCATCAAGTCGCAACCGACGTTCGTCGACAAGCCTTTCGATGTGATGTTTCCGGTCAAGGCTCCGCCCATCAACGGTCGCCACGAATTCACTGGTGAGGCGGCCGACCGCCGCACAATGAGCGTCGATGAGATCGTGGATCGGTTGGGCAGACTTGCCGAACTGGGCGTCACCGTCAGTTCTGTGCCGCCGCAGGGGGTGGGCGATATCGAGGGCTACCTGGACTTCGCGCGCTGGGTGATCGAGGACATCAAGCCCAGGGTCGGTTGAGGAACGATGCTCAGCCCTGGACCGTCGGCCGGATCGAGAGCTCGCCGATCTCGACCTCCCAGGGCTGATCGATGACGAACTCGACCGCCCTGGCGATCGCGTCCGGCTCGATCCCGGATGTCCCCATCGTGGCGCCGATTTCGGCGCGGATCCCCGGGTCGGTGATGGAATCGACGAATTCGGTGCGCACCACACCCGGCGAGATCGCCGTGGTCTTCAGCGTCCCGTCGGTGGACTCCTGACGGAGACCTTCCAAGAGGGTGCGCACCGCGTTCTTGGTGGCCGCGTACACCGCCATGGTCGGCACTATCTTGATTCCCGCGGTCGAGACGATGGTGACGAAGTGGCCGCGCCCCTGGTCCTGGAAAACAGGGAGGGCGGCGTCGATGCCGTGCAGCACCCCGCGCAGATTGACGTCGATCATTGCGTCCCAGTCCCCGCGGCGGCGCGCGGTCATCGGGGAGATCGGGCCTATGCCGGCACTGCTGACCAACACATCGAGGCGTCCGTACTCGGATACGGAAGTCTCGACGAGCCGGTGCAGATCCTCGGCGCGGGTGACATCCACCGTCACCACACTGGCCCGGCCTCCGGCCGCGCGGATCTCTCCGGCCAGCGAGTCCAGGCGGTCGGCGCGGCGCGCCCCGAGCACGACGGTCGCCCCGCGGCTCGCGAGCCGGCGCGCCGCGGCCGCCCCGATGCCGCTGCTGGCGCCCGTTATCGCCACCACCTTGTCGACGATCGAATCCATTCGTTAGCCTCCTGAGTCGACGCGGACAATCTGTCCGTTTCCATACAAGCGGACAATTTGTCCGTTTTCAAGGTGGGGGTGGGGTCATGTCCGAGCGCACCGATGCGGCACGCAATCGGTCGGTGATCATCGAGGCCGCGCGGCAACTGATCACCGAGCCCGGAGAGCTCAAGCTCAGCGCGGTCGCCCGGCGAGCCGGCGTCGGGCAGGCCACGCTCTACCGTCATTTCGCGACCCGGGACGAGTTGGTGCGCGCGCTCTATGACGGGGAGATCGACGAGCTCGTGGCCCTCGCCTACGCACTGGTCGACGAGCACCCGCCGCGCGAGGCCCTCAAGCTGTGGTTTGCCCAGCTCGCTGACTACGCGCGGGTGAAGTTCGGGGTGATGGCCGCGGTCGAGGCCTCGGTATGGCAGGACATCGGTGCGCAAACCATGGGCAAGCTCGGCGACGCGCTCGACGCGTTGCTGGCCGCCGGTCGCCAAGCCGGGGTGCTGCGCGGGGATATCGATTCGCGCGACGTGATCCTGCTGTCGTGGTTCCTGGCCCACGTCGAGGATGACGAATGGGCGCAGCGCACCCCACGCCTGCTCGACGTGTTGCTCGACGGTTTGGCGGCTCGCTGATCGGCGTCGGGGGCGTCTGCCAGAATTACCGCCATGCGCGTCTACATCGGTGCCGACCACGCCGGATTCGAGTTCAAGAAGACCATCATCGAGCACCTCAAGAGCAACGGCCACGAGCCGATCGACTGCGGTGCCTATGTCTACGACGCCGAGGACGACTACCCGGCGTTCTGCATCGACACCGCCGTCAAGACCGTCGCCGATCCGGAGAGCCTGGGCATCGTGCTGGGCGGTTCGGGCAACGGTGAGCAGATCGCCGCGAACAAGGTGCCCGGCGCCCGGTGCGCGCTGGCCTGGAGTGTGGAGACCGCGCAGCTGGCCCGCCAGCACAACAAGGCGCAGCTCATCGGTCTCGGCGGCCGGATGCACAGCGAGGAGGACGCGCTGGCCATCGTCGACGCCTTCCTGGCCACGCCGTGGTCGGAGGCCGAACGCCACCAGCGCCGCATCGACATCCTGGCCGCCTACGAGGTCGACCACATCGCACCGCCGGTGCCCGGCGCACCCGCCTAAACGTGCCCGAGGGGCATACCCTGCACCGGCTCGCCCGGCTGCATCAAAAGAGGTTCGGTCGTAAACCCGTCATCGTGACGAGCCCGCAACAACGATTCGCCGAGGGCGCCGAACGGGTGAGCGRCCGAGTCCTGCGGGAGTCCGACGCCTGGGGTAAGCACCTGTTCCACCACTACGACGGCGGCGCCGTCGTACATATCCACCTCGGCCTGTACGGCAAATTCACCGAGGCGCCGCTGCCGCTCGACGAGCCCGTCGGGCAGGTCCGGATGCGGATGATCGGCACCGAGTACGGCACCGATCTGCGCGGCCCGACGGTGTGCGAGGTGATCGAGGACGTGGCCGTCGACGACATCGTGGCACGGCTGGGTCCCGACCCGCTGCGCCCGGATGCCGACCCGGCGTTGGCGTGGACACGAATCTCCAAGTCCCGCAGGACCATCGGTGGGCTGCTGATGGACCAGAAGGTGATCGCCGGCGTCGGCAACGTGTACCGCAGCGAGCTGCTGTACCGGCACCACATCGACCCGTACCGTCCCGGCACCGATGTGTCGGCCGACGAGTTCGCCGACATGTGGACCGATCTCGTCGCGTTGATGAAGGTCGGTGTGCGCCGCGGCAAGATCGTGACGATCCGTCCCGAGGACGACCGGGGCGCGCCCTCGTACGGGCGTGGCCGGCCCCGGACCTACGTCTACCGGCGCGCCGGTGACCCCTGCCGGGTGTGCGGCACGACCGTGCGTACCGCAGAACTGGAGGCGCGCAACGTGTTCTGGTGCCCTACCTGCCAGACCTGACGCGAGGTCAGCGCCAATACCGTCGACCAGGGAGAATCTTCGGAGTGGAACTCATTCTCGTCGTCGTCGGAGCCATCGTGGTGACCGCCATCGCGCATCGGCGGGGGCTGGAGCCCGCGCTGATCATCGTGGTGGTCGGCATCGCGGTCTCGTTCATGCCGGATTTCGAACCGCCGGAACTGGACTCGCACATCCTGCTGACGGTGGTCCTTCCGCCGCTGCTGTACTCGGCGGCGCTGAACTTCTCGTTCCCGACCTTCCTGCGCAACATCCGGCCCATCCTCGGCCTCGGTGTCGGACTCGTCGTGGTGAGCGCGTTCACCGTGGCGCTGGTGTCCTCCTGGCTGGTGGTGGTGCCGCTGACGTTCGCGACCGCGCTGGTGCTCGGGGCCATCGTGGCACCGCCGGACGCGGTCACCGCCGTCGCGGTCGGCCGCAAACTGGGGCTGCCCAAGAAGGTGATGGCCATCCTGACGGGGGAGAGCCTGATCAACGACGCGGCCGCACTGACGTTGTTCAGCATCGCGGTGGCGCAGGTCGCCGGCAGCCACACCTTCATCGCCAACCCGTTCCTGCTCTTCACCTACAGCGCGCTGCTCGGTCCGGTGGTGGGCGCCGTGCTGGGCTACATCACGCTGTGGATCCGCAAGCGGCTGGCCAACCCGGGCCTGGAGACGGTGCAGGGGCTGGTGGTCCCGTTCGCGGCCTTCATCTTGGCCGAGGAGATCCACGCCTCGGGTGTGCTGGCGGTGGTGGTCGCCGGATTCGTGGTCGGCAACGGGACCCTGTCGGCGGGCTATCAGACCCGGCTGCAGGAGCGCTACGTCTGGAACTCGGTGGACGTGCTGCTGGAGGCGTTCGTGTTCGCCTACATCGGTCTGCACCTGCGCTTCGTGCTCGACGATCTGAACGCCGCACACGAATCGGTGATGGAGGTGCTGGTGGCCTCGACCCTCGTGCTGCTGATCGTGCTGTTCATCCGGCCGCTGTCGGTGCTGCTGATGTTCGGTCGCGGCAAGCTGTTCCGGCACGTCGAGGCGAGATGGAGTGTGCCGGTTCCCGACGGCGATGCCCGCGGCGGGCGGGGCCGCGCGTCGCGGCGCAGAGAGCCGGGCAAGTGGCGGACCAAAATCGACCGCCGCTCACTGTCCTGGCAGGAGAACGTGGTGGTGTCCTGGACCGGGATGCGCGGGGTCGTCACGCTGGCCGCCGCGGCCGCCATCCCGGTGACGACGGCGAGCGGGGAGCCGTTCCCGGAGCGGGCCACCATCCAGGCGATCGCGTTCGTGGTGGCGATCGGCACCCTGTTGATCCAGGGCTGGACGCTGCCACTGCTGATCAAACGGCTGCAGTTGTCCCGCTTCAACGATGACCACGACGCCGACCGGGCCGAGGAACTCAAGGCCGAACAGGTGGTGCACGACGCCGCCGATGAGGTGCTCGCGGAATTCCGGGCCAACCCGCCGGCCGGGATCAATCCCCAACTGGTCGCCGAGATCCGGGCCACCATCGCGCGGCACTCCCAGGATGTCGACGAGATGCCCGATCCGGAGGCGCCCACCAAGCGGGCCGAGGTGTTCTCCCGGGTTTATCGCTCGGTGCTGGCCGCCCAGCGGGCCGCGCTCATCGCCGAACGCGATGAGGGCCGAATCGAGGACGAGGCGGTACGGGCCATGCTGGAGCGCCTCGATCTGCAGGAGGCCGGCGTCAGCGCCCGGCTGGAGAGCCGGCTCTGAGGTCTGTTCGTCACCGAGGCTGACGTTTCCGCGGTCGCGAACTCATCCAGACCGCAAGAGCGTCAGTCTCGGAGGCAGCCGCCGGGTGACCTAGAAGTCGAACCCGCCGAAGTCGCCGCCACCGAAATCGCCACCGCCGAAGTCGCCACCGCCGTCCCAGCCGCCCTGCTCGGCTCCGCCGCCGTCCCAGCCACCCTGGTCGCCGCCACCGTCGCCGAGCTGGCCCTGGTCCATACCGTCCTGGAACCCGTCGCCGTAGCCGTTCTCGAACGCCTGGGCGTCATAACCGACGCCCGCCATCCCGCTGAACATGGTGCTGAACAGCAGCGCCGACCCGATACCCCAGGCGCCCGCGACGAGCGCCGGCTTCCACCACGGTTCGGAGTACCAGCCCGCGGGGACCGGACGTCCGGCGACGCGTCCACCGGGGTAGTAGTTCGGGGTGCGCTCCGAGGGTGTCGGGGAGGCTTCGATCTGGCGGCCCTCGAAGTCGACGCGCCGGTCCTCGGTGACATTGCCCGCAGTGCGTTGGCCCGCAAGGGATTCCAGTTCGGGTCCCGGGTCCATGCCCATCGCGGTGCGGGCGGCGCGCACGTAGTAGAGGCCCTCGATGGCGCTCTCCTTGGCCAGTAGGGCCTGCTTGGCCGTGGTGGCCTGATCGATCTGCGAGGAGGCCGCGGTGTACCGCTCGGAGGCGTCGGCCATCGCCTGCTTGGAGGCGTCGTCGTTGCCGTCCAGGTTGAGCACCTGGCCGCCGAGCCGCTCGATGACGCGGCGGGCGTCGGCCTGTGCGTCGGCCAGCGACTCGGCCGACTTCCGGCCGTTCGCCTGTGAGGAGTTGTAGACGACGAATGCGATCGCCGCGACGACCAAGATGATGAGGATGAGCAAGACGCCGTTCATGGCTCCCAGCGTACCGACAGGAAACGGTTCTCCCTGAGTGTGAACTCAGCTGCTGACGGTGGTGCCCATCGAGGCGTAAATTCAAGCTCAAGCAGGGTCGGGGTACCTCCGATGAAAGGCCTGCACGTGGTGATCAACATTCGTCATATCGCAATCGCAGGCGCGGCAGTAGTCGCGCCCTTCGCGATCGCGACAGGGGTTTCGGCGGGTACGGCCGGCGCCGCCGAGTGTGGGGTCGGGACCGTCTTTGATCCGCCGACCAACACCTGCGTGGCGGCTCCACTGCCGCCGCCGGGTCCGCTCCCGCCCCCGCCGCCGTGGAACGGCGATCCCACACCGGGATTCTCCATCGGGATCTGCGCACCGATCCCGTTCGTGTCGTTGTGCACGGGCATCTGAGTCAGGGCAGCGAAAAACGGCCCTACCAGCGTTTCCGCCGGTAGGGCCGTTTCTTTCGAGAGCGGGCGACGGGAATCGAACCCGCGTAGCTAGTTTGGAAGACTAGGGCTCTACCATTGAGCTACGCCCGCTTGCGGTGCATCGGAGACTGTACCGGCGAAGGCGCAATCAAATCCAATTGATTGCGTCACGTCTCGTGCCCGTAGTATCTCGCGTGGTCGGCGTACGTGCGTGCCGACCAGGCAGGCACGGATCAGGCACGGGGTGTAGCGCAGCTTGGTAGCGCATCCGCTTTGGGAGCGGAAGGCCGCAGGTTCAAATCCTGTCACCCCGACCGCACGAGTATCTCGAACCACACATACAAGGAGTAACGCAGTGAAGAGCACCGTCGAGAAGTTGAGCCCGACTCGGGTTCGGATCAACGTGGAGGTGCCCTTCACCGAGTTGGAGCCCGACTTCGATCGCGCGTTCAAGCAGATGGCCACCCAGGTCCGGCTGCCCGGCTTCCGTCCCGGCAAGGCCCCGCGCAAGCTGCTGGAAGCACGCATCGGCCGCGGCGCCGTCCTGGAGCAGGTCGTGAACGACGCGCTGCCCAGTCGCTACAGCGAGGCCGTCAGCGCCGCCGAACTGCAGCCCCTCGGCCAGCCCGAGATCGAGGTCACCAAGCTCGAGGACAACGAGGAACTGGTCTTCACCGCCGAGGTGGACATCCGTCCCGAGATCGACCTGCCCGACCTGAGCGCGCTGAAGATCTCCGTCGATCCGATCGAGGTCGGCGATGACGAGGTCGACACCGAGCTGCAGAACCTGCGCGCCCGCTTCGGCACCCTGACCGGCGTCGAGCGCCCCGCCGCCGAGGGCGACTTCGTCTCCATCGACCTGTCGGCCACCGTCGACGGCGAGGACGTGCCCGAGGCCGCCACCGAAGGCCTGTCCCACGAGATCGGCTCCGGCCAGCTCATCGAGGGCCTCGACGAGGCGATCGTCGGCCTCAAGGTCGACGAGAGCAAGACCTTCACCACCACCCTGGCCGCCGGCGAGCACGCCGGTAAAGAGGCCGAGGTCACCGTCACCGTGAAGTCGGTCAAGGAGCGCGAGCTGCCCGAGGCCGACGATGAGTTCGCGCAGCTGGCAAGCGAATTCGACACCATCGACGAGCTGAAGGAAAGCCTCGTCGAGCAGGTCCGTCGGGTCAAGCGCATCCAGCAGGCCGAGCAGATCCGCGACAAGGCGCTCGAGGTGCTGCTCGAGGACGTCGAGGTGCCACTGCCCGAGGCGATCGTCAAGGCCCAGGTCGACGACACCCTGCACAACGCGATCCACGGCCTCGACCACGACGAGGACAAGTTCAACGAGCAGCTGACCGAGCAGGGCAGCAGCCGTGAAGAGTTCGACGCCGACAACCAGAGCAACGCCGAGAAGGCCGTCAAAACGCAGCTGCTGATGGACGCCGTCGCCGACAAGCTGGACATCCAGGTCGGCCAGGAGGACCTGACCGAGCGTCTGGTGCTGATGTCGCGCCAGTACGGCATCGAGCCGCAGCAGCTGCTGCAGGTGCTGCAGCAGAACAACCAGCTGCCGGCCATGTTCGCCGATGTGCGCCGCGGCCTGACCATCGCCGCGGTGGTGCACAGCGCGACCGTCACCGACACCGACGGCAATGTCATCGACACTGCCGAGTTCTTCGGTCCGGCCGGTGGCGCCGAGGCTGAGGATGCCGCCGAGGCTCCGGCCGAGGTCGAGGCCGATGACGCCGACGCCGATGCCGACGACGACGCCGAGAAGAAGGCGAAGAAGGCGGAAAAGAAGGCCAAGAAGAAGGCCGAGAAGAAGGCCGAGGCCGACGACGCCGACAGCGCGGAGTGACGCCGCGCGCGTGACGCTGTGAGCGAAAGCGCGCGTTTCAGGGAGTGCACGATCGCGCCGGTTGGTTAGTGTTCGTGTGTACGTAGACGAGAAAGCAGGTATTCAGTCGTGACTGAGATGCGATCGGGCGCGTCGGGGCTCAACCTCATCGACTCGGTG
This sequence comes from Mycobacterium sp. P4_H6, assembly GCF_056400845.1. Lineage (NCBI taxonomy): Bacteria > Bacillati > Actinomycetota > Actinomycetes > Mycobacteriales > Mycobacteriaceae > Mycobacterium > Mycobacterium sp. P4_H6. The sequence goes on from NZ_JBFUKN010000005.1 coordinate 25,015, forward strand.
TATGAGCGGTTGCTCGCCGAGCGCATCATCTTCCTGGGAACCCAGGTCGATGACGACATCGCCAACCGGCTGTGCGCGCAGATTCTGCTGCTGGCCGCCGAGGACCCCACCAAGGACATCCACCTCTACATCAACTCACCGGGTGGATCGGTGACCGCCGGCATGGCGATTTACGACACCATGGTGTTGGCGCCGTGCGATGTGGCCACCTACGCGATGGGTCTGGCCGCGTCGATGGGTCAGTTCCTGCTCGCCGCCGGCACCAGGGGCAAGCGGTACGCCTTGCCGCACGCGCGGATCATGATGCACCAGCCGTCGGCAGGTATCGGCGGTAGCGCTGCCGATATCGCCATCCAGGCCGAGCAGTTCGCGTTGACCAAGAAGGAAATGAACCGGCTCAACGCCGAGTTCACCGGTCAGACCCTGGAGCGGGTGGAAGCCGACGCGGATCGCGACCGCTGGTTCACCGCTCCGGCGGCGCTGGAATACGGTTTTGTCGACCACATCATCACGAGCGTCAGCGTCAACGGTGAGGGACCAGGAGCAGGAATCAAATGAACCCGATGCAATCGCGCTACATCTTGCCGTCGTTCATCGAGCACTCCAGCTTCGGCGTCAAGGAATCCAACCCGTACAACAAGCTGTTCGAGGAACGCATCATCTTCCTCGGTGTGCAGGTCGACGATGCCTCGGCCAACGACATCATGGCCCAGCTGCTGGTCCTTGAGTCGCTGGATCCCGACCGCGACATCACCATGTACATCAACTCGCCGGGTGGATCGTTCACCTCGCTGATGGCGATCTACGACACCATGCAGTACGTGCGTGCCGACATCCAGACCGTCTGCCTCGGGCAGGCCGCGTCGGCCGCCGCGGTGCTGCTGGCCGCCGGTACCCCGGGCAAGCGCCTGGCTCTGCCGAACGCGCGTGTGCTGATCCATCAGCCCGCCGTGGGCGGCRCCATCCAGGGGCAGGTCTCGGATCTGGAGATCCAGGCCGCCGAGATCGAGCGCATGCGCAGCCTGATGGACGCCACTCTGGCCCGCCACACCGGCAAGGATCCCGCGCAGGTCCGCAAGGACACCGACCGCGACAAGATCCTCACCGCCGCGGAAGCCAAGGAGTACGGGATCATCGACACGGTCCTGGCCTACCGGAAGCTCTCGGCGCAGAACGCGTAGTCACCTTTTACACACACTCGACCCCGGTTCGCCTTCGCGAGCCGGGGTCGAGTGCTGTGTCAGGTCTCGTCGGACGCCGGGGCGTCGTCCCCGTCGTTAGCCGGGTCTGAATCCCCGGACGGTGACGCCGGTGCCGGGTCCGCACCGGTCTCTTCCTCGTCATGCTGTGACGACGGATCAGAAGTCAGTTCGTGCTGGTCGACCTCGGCCTCAGGCTCGTCGGATAGCAGTTCGTCAGGATCGAATGCGGGTTCCGCACCCTCGGGCGCGGTGAGCACCGTCGTCTCCGGGTCGGTGATGGTCTCGAGCGGGTCGCCGACGCCGGGTGCTTCCGGCTCGTCAAAGGTCTGCACCTCGGTACGGTCCTGCTCGGTGTCGTTGCGCTCGTTCGTGCGGGCCGAATCGGCGGTACCGACAGGATCGGGGTCCGTCTGCTCCGGATCGACGAACGTGACTGCGGTGCGGAGCACAGGTGCAGGCCCGGCAAGGGTGCCGGCCGTGGCGGCTCCGCTCAACGTGGCAGGTAAGCCGACGATGCCGCCCAGGGCTGCCGCGATGGTTCCGATGACCGCACCGATCACCCCTTCGATCTGCGCGATCACCCCGTAAATGGCCGCGACAGCGATTCCGCCCACGAAGGTGATGGCCAGAATCGCGCCGCCCACGAGTGGTGTGAGCGCGGGAATTCTGACGAAGGGCGCCAGTAGCCCGACGACGCCGCGCAGGATCGTGGCAGCAATCTGGCCGACGCCGTTCGCGATCGGAGTGCCGCTGGCGGCCGACAGCAGGGGTACCGCCGCCGCGGCAATGTCTTGTGATGCCGAGGGTTTGGTGTCCGGGGTGAGCGGTTCGACGAGTGTCGCGAATCGATCGATCTGCTCGATGAGTTCAGGCACCGTCACGTCGAACGGTGTGGTCGACGCGGTGAGTTCGACCGCGGGCGCAGCGGTCGGCGGTGGGCTCGCCAGGACGGGTGCCGCGACGAGGGTCGACGCCACCAAGCATGTACACAACGCAGCGCCACCGGCACTGCGGACGGATCGCGCGGGCTGGATCATCGTCGTTCCTTCCCTGATGTGACGCTCGGAAACCGACATTGTCGGACGCGTCGATCAGGGTGAGGTGAGTAGGACGACACTCATATTTCAGTCGAGTGCGTCGTCGCCGCCAATATTGCCGCTCGCGTCAAAGCTGTCTCACCGAGACGGGGCCCGTGGGACTCTTGGTCCGTCGGGAAACTCCGAGGGAGACGACCATGACCAACAGACACCGCGCGATGGCTGGCGCGTGCATGTTCTCTGCCGGGCTGTTCATCCAGATCGCCGCGCCGGCGGTCAGCCTGGCCGACGAACCGGTGTGCCCAGGACCGGTGGGGCCCGGCCCGGTCGGGCCCGGGGGACTGGGACCGCGCTAGCCGATCAGTAGCTGAAGGTGGTGGCCCCGTCGCCGATCCACTCCCACAACTGCACGGTGCCACCGGGTTCTGCCCCGGCGATGAAGCTCTTCGAGTCCAGCTTCTTGGAGTCGATGCAGATGGGGCAGACCAGATATCGCCCACCAGCCTTCTCGTAGCGTTCGATCAACCCGGTCAGCGGCGGGCATCCGTCGCAGGCGGTGCCCACTGCGACACCCGGGACCACCAGCCGCACCGCCTCCTTGGTCAGGAACATCATTGTCGGGCGGCCGGATTCGGCCGCGCCGACCGCCATCAGGAAGGCGATGGTGACGCGTTCGGCGTCCTCCAGGCCGGTGGTCAGGCTGATCGCTGCCTTGTTCGTCGAATTGCTCATAACCTGATCGTCTACACCCGAGCGCTTACCCGCGTGGGGCGTTTGCCCCACTTCGCGAGGTCAGGCCTCGACCAGTCCGTGCCGCAACGCGTACATGCTGGCCCCGATGCGGTTGGAGGCACCGATCTTGGCGTACGTGCGCTCGACGTGATTACGCGCGGTCTTCTCGCTGATCACCAGCGCCGAAGCGATCTCTTTGTTCGACGCGCCGCGGGCCACCATCCGCAGCACGTCGACCTCGCGTGGGGTCAGTCCGTCCGGCCGCAGCGGCGCGCGCCGGGACCGGTGACCGGCGGCCTGCAGCACCGCCTCGACCGCGGTCGCGTCGAGCTCGCCGGCTGCCACCCGGTCGTGCAGCCGGCGCATCGCCGTCTGCGGCGTATGTTCGGGCCGGTAAGGCCTTGGCTCGCAAGCAGACTGATAGCTGACCGCGGCGGCCAGTATCCGGTCCGGAAGGCCGAGCGCCGAGCCGGGCAACCCCCGTGGGTACCCGGAGCCGTCCACGCATTCATGATGGTTACCGGCGATCTGGGCCACCTGCTGCAGGCCGGGCACCTGGCTGAGGATCCGCACCGTCAGATAGGGATGCAGGCGCACCCGCTCGAACTCGCCGGCGCTCAACGGTCCCGGCTTGGACCAGATCTGATTCGACACCCCGATCCGGCCCAGATCGTGGACGTGACCGGCGCGTCGGGTCAGCGCGATCGTGTCCGCGTCCAGGCCCGCCGCCGCGGCGCCATCACCGGCCAGTTGTGCCACCGCTCGCGAATGGCCAAGGGTGAAAGGGCATTTCAGATCCACGAAATCGCCGAGAGCTACCAGCATGGCGTCCAGCCCGTCGTCGTCGAGGCGTTCGTGACGGTCGGGCGCCTCGTGCAGCGCAGCCGTCCACACGTCTCCGGTCGTGGGCCCGGCCAGGATCGCGTCCGCGTCCCGCACAAACGCCTCGACCACCCGCGGGTCGAACTGTCCGCCGCGCCGGGTGGTGGCCAGCGCCACCGCGCGGGCCACCCCGCCGGTGCGGTGGTGTACCTCCACCAGATCGGCCAGTTGAGCGATCCGCATCTGGATCGGGATGGCATCCCCGCCCGCGCCGGCGGGCATGCCGCCGCCGTCGTACCGCTCGAAGGCGAAGGCCAGCGCGGCCTGCACCTCGGGTCCCAGCCCCATCCGGTCGGCGAGCAGCGCCGCGGAAGTGCAGTGCGAGTGGATCATTCGGGACAGTTGGCCGCGCGCATCGACGAACAACGCGGCCAGCACGTTCAGCCGCCGGGCCAGCGGTTCGCCCCTGGCGATGTTGTGCAGCAGGAACCGCAGAAACTCCCACCCCGTCGCCTCGACCTGGTAGGTGTCGTGGCGGACGGCGATGTCGTCGCCGAACCACCGTGCGTATTCATGCGAGTCGGCGTGACACCCGATCCACATGATCAGCGTCGTGTAGTAGACGGCGTCGCGCGACGGCCCGGTCAGGCCGAGACGATCGGCCAGCCTGGTCGCGATGAGCGCCGACCGCAGCATGTGTTCGCCGGGCTGGCCCAGACCGAGATCGACGGCCACCGACAGCGCAGCCAGCAGTTCGGCGCGGGTGGGTGTTTCGGCCGGCGGTGGGGCCATCGGCTGATTATGCGCTGCGGTGCACCGCGGGGTCATAGGTCTCGAAGTGCCCGGAGCCGACCACGAAGATGCCGCGCTGCGGCGGCCGGAAGTCGGCGAGTTCGGCCTGCCGGTGCAACGGGCCGGGCGCGCCGAGATCCACACCGCGCAGCGACGCACGCCCGGAGGCCAGCCACACCTGACGCGGAGCGATCATGAACTGCTGCCCGTTGGGGGCGGTGCCGGCCAGGTGGATCGTCCCCGCGCGCAGGACGGCGCCCGCAGCCGTACCGATGAGACCGAGCGCCGCGCGGCTGGTCCAGGTTCGCTCCGGCAGAGCCCGGCCGATGGCACTGATGGCGCGGGTCATCGGCGTGGCGCGGATATCGACGGTCCACTCCAGCAGTCCGTCGATCGTGACGAACAGGGTCCATGGGCTGACCCACGCGACGTCGATACCGCACTGGACCGCGTCCTCGGGGGTCGCCGCGCTGAAATAACGCGCACAACTCTGTTGGCCCGGAGTCGTGGCATAGAAGGTCCACGTGCCGGCCGGGTCGCGATGCCAGACGGACCGGTAGCCCGGGGAGAACGTGGTCGCGGGGAAGTGGCGCAGGGCCAGATAGTGGCCGCTGGCAAACGGGAAGCCCATGACGCCGAAACCGACGAAACGTTCGTCGTCGCCGGCGGGCAGGACGGGGTGATCGAGTACCGCGGTCGCGACCGCGAGCGGAGTGATTTTCATGGAGTTCACGCTGCCCGGCGGCACCGCCCCGCACATGGGGCGTCTGCCTCAAAATGCCGCCGTCGCCGTCTGAAACCGCCAGGTACTGTGGAAGCCGGTGTACATGGATCGGACCAGGTGCTTTAGACCGCAATCTCGTCACGACGACGACACGCCAGGGACACGGACCGCGTGCCGCCGGGTGGCAGGCCACCAGGAGAGATATGTTCTCCTGCACGCGAACAAATACCACCGACGCGATTCGGCCCTTCGGTCGCACCGTGACGGAACGAACGGGTAGCGTCGGGTTTACACCCGGGGCAACCCACATTTGAGTGACAGCGAACAGGAAGTAGGACCCCCCCACATGGCTCGCATCGGAGACGGCGGTGACCTGCTGAAGTGCTCATTCTGTGGGAAGAGCCAGAAGCAGGTCAAAAAGCTCATCGCGGGGCCTGGTGTCTACATCTGCGACGAGTGCATCGATCTGTGCAACGAGATCATCGAGGAGGAGCTGGCTGACGCTGATGACGTCAAGCTGGACGAACTCCCCAAGCCCGCCGAGATCCGCGAGTTCCTCGAAGGCTATGTGATCGGGCAGGACACCGCGAAGAAGACGCTCGCGGTCGCCGTCTACAACCATTACAAGCGCATCCAGGCCCAGGAAAAGAGCCGCGATTCGCGTGTCGAGCCTGTTGAGCTGGCCAAGTCCAACATCCTGATGCTCGGCCCGACCGGCTGTGGCAAGACCTACCTGGCCCAGACGCTGGCCAAGATGCTCAACGTTCCGTTCGCCATTGCCGATGCCACCGCGCTCACCGAGGCCGGCTATGTGGGCGAAGATGTCGAGAACATTCTGCTCAAGCTGATCCAGGCCGCCGACTACGACGTCAAGCGCGCCGAGACCGGCATCATCTACATCGACGAGGTYGACAAGATCGCCCGCAAGAGCGAGAACCCGTCGATCACCCGCGACGTTTCCGGTGAGGGCGTGCAGCAGGCGCTGCTCAAGATCCTGGAAGGTACCCAGGCGTCGGTGCCGCCGCAGGGTGGGCGCAAGCATCCGCACCAGGAGTTCATCCAGATCGACACCACGAACGTGCTGTTCATCGTGGCCGGTGCGTTCGCCGGCCTGGAACGCATCGTTTCGGACCGCGTCGGCAAACGGGGCCTGGGCTTCGGCGCCGAGGTGAAGTCCAAGGCCGAGATCGACACCCAGGACCACTTCGCCGAGGTCATGCCCGAGGATCTGATCAAGTTCGGTCTGATCCCTGAGTTCATCGGCCGTCTGCCGGTGGTCGCCTCGGTGACCAACCTGGACAAGGAGTCGCTGGTTCAGATCCTGTCGAAGCCGAAGAACGCCCTGGTCAAGCAGTACACCAGGTTGTTCGAGATGGACGGCGTCGAGCTGGAGTTGACGCCGGAGGCCCTGGACGCGATCGCCGATCAGGCCATCCATCGCGGCACCGGTGCCCGTGGCCTGCGCGCCATCATGGAAGAGGTCCTGCAGCCGGCGATGTACGACATCCCCAGCCGCGATGACGTCGCCAAGGTGGTCGTCACCAAGGAGACCGTGCAGGACAACGTGCTCCCGACGATCGTGCCCCGCAAGCCCCCGCGCAACGAGCGCCGCGACAAGACCGCATAGGTCACGCTTCAGATCGACGACATGGCTGTTCTCCCCCGCGGGAGGACAGCCATTTCGTCTATTTCGACGAGGTGAGCTGACGTCCGGCGATCACCTCGTCGAGCACAGCGGCGATCTCGGTGACGCCGTCGCGCTCGGCGTACGCGTCCTGCAGGCGGCGGGTGTTCTCGCGGTAGGTGACGTTGCCCAGGATGTCCAGGACAGCGCGCCGCACCTGGGCGGGGGTGGGGGTGCCGGTACGCAGATTGATTCCGGCGCCGAAATACTCGACGCGTGCGGCCACCTCCGGTTTGTCCTCGGTGTGGCCCGCGACCACCATCGGCACCCCATCGGACAGGGCGCGCTGCACGGCCCCGTAGCCGCCGTTGGTCACCATGACGTCCACCATGGGCAGCAGCACATCGTGCGGCAAGTACTCGGCGGCAAAGGTGTTGGACGGCAGTGGTATCCCGATCTGGGCGAGCGGTCGGCCGCCGGTGGTGACGATGACGGTGAGGTCCTCGCCGGCCAGTGCCTCGATGGTGGGTTCGATCAGCCGGCTCAGGTCGGCGTTGTCGACGGTGCCCTGCGTGACGTGCACGACGGGCCGTCCGCTGCGCAGCACATCCCACCACGGCGGTGCGGTGAAATCATCGTTGGGCAGCGGGCTGACCGCGCCGACGAACCGCACGTGGGCGGGCAGATCGCTGCGGTGGTACTCGAATTCGGGGATGGTCGGCACGATCACCCGGTCGGCGAGCACCCCGCAGTCCAGGATGAACACCGGCAGCGGCGGCAGTCCCAGTGCGGCGAGCATCCGGTTCGCCGCACGGTGTGCGGGTCGCAGCAACACGTTCTGGACGACTCCGGTGAGCAGACGGTTGCGCAGCCGTCCCAGGGCGCCGGGCATCGGGGCGATGCCGGGGCCGCCCGGCGCGGTATCCCTGCTCGTGAGGAACAGCGGGGTGGTGGTGTAGCTGAGGATGGGCGGACGTGCCACGGTGTCGTCGAGCAGCAGCGGTAGGGTGCCCAGGAAGAACGCATCGGTCAGGACGGCGTCATACTCGTTGTCCGCCAGCAGCTCCCGAAGCGCGTTGAACTGATGCGGGAGCGGACGCACGAAGACGTTCTCCACATCGAAGTTGATCCGCGCGATGCCGGAGGTCGCCGCGCGCCCCGGCAGCTCTGCGTCGAACGCCGAATCGTCGTAGTCGGCGGCCAGCGGCAACGGGCGTGGTTCGGCGCCGGTGGCACGGATCTTGTCGGCGTGCCGTGCGCTGGTGAGGACGGTGACGCTGTCACCGCGGGCGACCAGACCGCGTGCGACATTCAGCAGCGGGGCGATGTGTCCGACGGGCGGGCAGGAGGCGATCAGGATCTTCGGCATGCGGACGATGCTGGTTGATCAGCGGGTGTCCGCACTTGGAGGTTCTATGGAGAAAGCGTGGAGATTCGGGGTTGGTTCCGGACCCGGTCGGGCCGGGTGTAGATGTTCATCGAGTCGCCGCGCAGGAACGCCACCAGGGTCAGACCGGACTGGGCGGCCAGATCCACCGCCAGTGAGGACGGTGCGGAAACCGCCGCCAGCAGGGGGATGCCGGCCATCACCGCCTTCTGCGTCAGCTCGAACGATGCTCGGCCGCTGACCAGCAGCACGGTGCCGGTCAGTGGTACCCGGCCGGATTCCAGCGCCCAGCCGATGACCTTGTCGACGGCGTTGTGCCTGCCGATGTCCTCGCGCACCACCAGTGCGGTGCCACGCGCGTCGAACAGGGCGGCGCCGTGCAGGCCGCCGGTGGCCGCGAACACCTTCTGCCGGTCGCGCAGCTTATCGGGCAGCGCGGAGAGCATGTCGGCGTCCACGATGACGGGATCGTCGCCCGGCGCGTGCTTGCTGCTCAGCCGCACCGCGTCCAGCGAGGCCTTGCCGCACACCCCGCACGAGGAGGTCGTGTAGAAATTGCGGGTCACATCGACATCGGGTGCCGGGACACCCTGTGCCAGCGTCACATCGAGCACGTTGTAGGTGTTCAGGCCGTCCGGCCCGGCGCCGTTGCAGTACTGCACGGCGGCGATGTCCTCGCGCCGGGATACCAGTCCCTCGGTGAGCAGGAATCCCTGGGCCAGTTCGACATCGGATCCGGGGGTGCGCATCGTGACGGTCAGCGGCTTGCCGTTGACGCGGATCTCCAACGGTTCCTCCACGGCCAGCGTCTCTGGCCGGGCGACCGCGTCGGCGGCGGTCACATGCTGCACGCGGCGGCGCGCGGTCACCCTACCCATGTCGATCTCCCGTCGCTTCGCTCGCCCGGGCGACCGCTTCCAGCCGGATCACCACGGCCTTGGACACTGGCGTGTTCGACCGCGCCGCAACGTGATCCAACGGCACCAGCGGATTGGTCTCCGGGTAGTAGGCCGCGGCGTTGCCGGCCGGGGTGGCGTAGGCGACCACCCGGAAGTCCTTTGCCCGGCGTTCCTCGCCGCCGAACTCCGATATCAGGTCCACGCGGTCACCGTCTTTCAGCCCGAGCGCGGCGATATCGTCGGGGTTGACGAACACCACCCGGCGTCCGCCCTTGACGCCGCGGTAGCGGTCGTCGAGGCCGTAGATGGTGGTGTTGTACTGGTCGTGGCTGCGCAGGGTCTGCAGGATCAGCCGCCTTTCGGGCACCGGAACCCACTCCAGCGGGCACACCGAGAAATTGGCTTTACCGGTGGCGGTGTGGAATTCGCGGGAATCCCGGGGCGGGTGGGGGAGCTGGAATCCATCGGGCCGGCGCACCCGGATGTTGTAGTCGGTGCAGCCCGGCACCACGTCGGCGATGGCGTCGCGGATGCGGTCGTAGTCGGCGTTGAACGCCTCCCAGTCGACGGGGTGATCGGGGCCCAGCAAGGCACGGGCCAGCTGGCAGACGATGGCCACCTCGCTGCGCAGCTGATCGCTGGCCGGGGTCAGGCTGCCGCGGGACAGGTGCACCATGGACATCGAATCCTCCACCGACACCAACTGCTTGCCGGATGCCTGGATGTCGCGGTCGGTGCGGCCCAGGGTCGGCAGGATCAGCGCGGTCCTGCCGTGCACCAGATGGCTGCGATTGAGCTTCGTCGAGATCTGCACCGTGAGTGCGCAGTTGCGCAGCCCGGCCTCGGTGACCTCGGTGTCGGGGGTGGCCGAGACGAAGTTACCGCCCATCCCGATGAAGGTCCTGGCGTGCCCGTCGCGCATGGCCCGGATGGCGTCGACGGTGTCGTGGCCGTGCTTGCGGGGGCTGGTGATACCGAAACGCGAATCCAGTGCGGCCAGAAATTCTTCCGGCATCTTCTCCCAGATGCCCATGGTGCGGTCACCCTGCACATTGGAGTGACCGCGCACCGGGCACACCCCGGCACCCGGCTTGCCGATCATGCCGCGCATCAACAGCAGATTGGTGGCCTCGCCGATGGTGGCGACCGCGTGCCGGTGCTGGGTCAGGCCCATCGCCCAGCAGATCACCGTCCGCTCGGAGCGGATCAGGATGTCGGCGACGCGGCGCAGCTGACCCTCGTCGATGCCGGTCGCCTCGAGCGCGGTGTCCAGATCGACGGCGCGGGTCTGGCGTTCGTATTCGTCGAACCCCGCGCAGTGCGCGTCGACGAAGAGCCGGTCGACCACCGTGCCGGGCGCGCGGTCCTCGGCTTCGAACAGCAACCGGCCCAGCCCGGCGAACAGCGCCATGTCGCCGCCGATCCGGATCTGCACGAACTCGTCGGCGATCGGGATGCCGTCGCCGATCACGCCGTTCACCTTCTGCGGATCCTTGAACCGGATCAGCCCGGCCTCGGGCAGCGGGTTGACCGCGATGACGGTGGCGCCGTTGGCCTTCGCTTTCTCCAGCGTCGACAGCATGCGCGGATGGTTGGTGCCCGGGTTCTGCCCGGCGATCAGGATCACGTCGGCGTGCACCACATCGTCGACGGTCACCGAGCCCTTGCCGATACCGATGGAGTCGATGAGCGCGGTGCCCGAGGATTCGTGGCACATGTTCGAGCAGTCCGGCAGGTTATTGGTGCCGAAGCTGCGGACCAGCAGCTGGTACAGGAAGGCGGCCTCGTTGCTGGTGCGCCCGGAGGTGTAGAACAGCGCTTCGTCGGGGGAGGCCAGATCGTTGAGGTGATCGGCGATCAGCCGGTAGGCGCCGTCCCAGTCGATGGGTTCGTAGTGGGTGGCCCCGGGGCGCAGCACCATCGGGTGGGTGAGCCGGCCCTGCTGGGACAACCAGTACTCGGGCTTCTCGGACAGTTCCGCGACCGAGTGGCGGGCGAAGAAGTCGGTGGTGACTGTGCGCTTGGTGGCTTCCTCGGCGACCGCCTTCGCGCCGTTCTCGCAGAACTCGGCCAGCTTGCGGCCGCCGTGCTCTTCGGGCCAGGCGCAGCCCGGGCAGTCGAAGCCGTGCCGCTGATTCAGTCTCGCCAGCGTGGCGGCGGTGCGTACCGGACCCATCTCGGCGAGGCCGCGCCGCAAACTGACCAGGACCGCCTTGACCCCGGCCGCCTCGTGCTTCGCCCCGGTGACGGTGACATCGCGCTCGTCATAGCTCGCATCGACATCCTTGGTCATATTTTCCAGGCTAACCCTCGGCGGCCGACGAGAGCGCCAATCCGCGGCGGCCCATATTTGCCATTTCACATGCAGTGATAGACGGTGTCTATTGATGGCAAGTGACGTCCTCCTCCAGCACCTGGACTACCTGCTGGCGCTCGCGGCCGAACGACACTTCGGCCGGGCCGCCGCGCGCTGTCATGTCAGCCAACCGACGCTGTCGGTCGCGATCCGCCGGCTGGAGAAGGATCTCGGCATCGTCATCGTGCAACGCGGGCACCGCTTCGAGGGGTTCACCGAAGAAGGGCGCCGCGTCGTCACCTGGGCGCAGCGCATCATCGCCGAACGCGATGAGATGCTCGCCGATCTGGAACGCATGCGGGGCCGGCTGACGGTCACCGCCCGGCTGGGCGCCATCCCCACCGCGGTTCCCGCCAGCCCCTTCATCACCACCGAGTTCCTGCGCCGCAACCCGGCCGCCTCGGTGCGCATCGAGGCGCTGTCCTCCCGGGAGATCGCGCGCCAGCTCGCCGATTTCGAAATCGACGCCGGATTGACCTACCTCGATGACGAAGCGCCGCCGGGGACGCGGTCGGTCGAGCTGTACCGCGAGCAGTACGTCCTGGTGGCCCCGGCCGACAGCCGGTTGATGGGCGAACCGGAAGTGGCCTGGTCGGACGCGGCGGCGCTGGAGCTGTGTGTGCTGACGACCACGATGCGTAATCGGCGCATCCTGGACGCCAACATGGCCGCCGAGGGAGTCCAGTACCGCCCCGTCGTGGAGGCGGCGTCGGTCGATGCGCTCTATGCCCACCTTGCGCATTCGCGTCGCGCGACCATCGCGTCCACGGCGTGGCTGCCGCAGCTCGGTGTGCCGACGGGTTTCGCCGCCCGGCCGATGGTTCAGCACGGTCCCCGGCCGGCGATCGGACTCGTGGTGCTGGACCGGGCGCCGGCGTCCATTGTCGCGGCCGCCCTCGTCGAGGTCGCCGGGGATGTGGACTTCGGGAGCCACATCGACAGCGCGTGGGATGCCGCCCGGCTCGGGTAGATCACGGTCCGCGTGACGGTTGAAACTGAAGTGGCGCAGGTGGTTACCGGGCAGCGGGGTACCCGGGATCCACGATCTGGAGCACGCCTGCCGTCACGCCGGCGATGAAGAGCCGTCCGGTATTCCCGTCGACCCCGAGAGTGTAGGGATTCTGGACGGTCGCGATGCGCTCCACCTCACGCGGAGTCGGCTGCGCCATGTCATAGCCGACCACCTCATTGGTTCCCGAGGACGCCACCCAGAGCCGGTCGCGGGTCGCGTCGTACGCGATCCCATAGGGTCCGCCGGGCTGGGCGATCTCGGCGATCTGGCGGGGCGCGGTGTCGAACACCCGGATCGCATCGCCCCGTGTATCGGCAGCGATGTACCGACCGTGCTTGTCGGCCACGAGGTGGGTCGGTCCCCGACCCGCCGGGGTCGATCCTCTGATCGTCAGCGTGTCGGCGTCGAACACCGTCACGTCGTTCGTGCGGACGTCCAGCATTCCCATCAGGTTTCCGACGGGAGCCATACCCGCGGGCTGGACGCTGCCGGTGAAGACCTTGACGATGTCCTCGCCGCGCAGGACGGCCACGGTACCGCCGAGTTCGTTGGCGACAAAGACCGTGCCGTTGGGCGCTTCGGAGGCATCGTGCGGAACCGTGCCCGTGATGATCTGCGGTTCGGCGCGTCCGCCGGGCAGGTCCACCCGCACCAGGGCATTGGCGCTCTCGACCGGAACCAGCACCGGGCCACCGGGCCTGGCGAGCTGCAGATGCCGGACGAATCCGGGTAGTGGGACGCGCTTCGTGACGGCGCCGGTGTCGGCGTCGAGCAGGACGAGTTCGTGGGGGTTGCGTTTGGCCACCGCAACGGTGCGGGTCTTCGCGTCGACCACGACACCCTCGGGCGCATCGCCGACGGGGACCTGCCTTCCGGGCGGCCCCGGCCCCGGTGCGGGCGCTCGCTGCGGCTCGGCGGGCGGCGGCAGATCGTCGACGGGCGGGCGGGTGCCCTCGGTCGGGACGCCGGCCGGCAGTAGGCCGGTGGTGGTTGCCGTCTCTGCGTGGGTGGTGCCGGTCGGGCCGGACTCCTGCGCAGGTTGCGCGCAGCTCGCGACCGTCAGCACCAGCGCCAAGGCGAAGAAACGGAATCGCATGGTTGACGGGCTACCCATCTCAGCGACTCTGACCCACCGGTTTGCCGCGTCGCCGTCCGGGCGACCCGCATTCCGCTGTTGACGCCGGCGTAACAAGTTCGGCATCCATTGTTCCTATCGTTGGCCGGTCAACGTCCGTCGAGTAGCTGGCGGACCGCAGTGCAAAGGAATTCCATTGAGCGCAAATGCTGTCCGCCTCCAGGCGATCACCAATGTCGAAGGCTACGTACCGCCGGCCATCAGCTTCGACCCCACCGAGGCGCCTGGCGAGATCTTCGGCGCGAACGTGTTCACCAAGGCCGAGATGCAGCTGCGGTTGCCGAAGTCGGTGTACAAGTCCGTCGTCGCGACCATCGAGAAGGGCGCCACGCTCGACCCGGCGGTCGCCGATTCGGTCGCCTCGGTGATGAAGGACTGGGCCCTGTCCAAGGGCGCGACCCACTACGCGCATGTCTTCTATCCGATGACGGGTCTGACCGCCGAGAAGCACGACAGCTTCCTTGAGCCGGTCTCCGACGGTCAGACGCTGGCCGAGTTCGCCGGTAAGACTCTGATCCAGGGCGAGCCCGACGCCTCCAGCTTCCCGTCGGGCGGGCTGCGCAGTACGTTCGAGGCGCGCGGCTACACCGGTTGGGATGTCACCAGCCCGGCCTACATCCTGGAGAACCCGAACGGAAACACGCTGTGCATCCCGACGGTGTTCGTGTCGATGACCGGCGAGGCGCTGGACTACAAGACGCCGTTGCTGCGCAGCCAGCAGGCCATGGGCGCGCAGGCCGAACGCATCCTGAAGTTGTTCGGGCACAAGGATTTCGACAACATCGTGTCGTTCTGCGGGCCGGAGCAGGAGTACTTCCTGGTCGATCGGCACTTCTTCCTGTCGCGGCCCGACCTGATCAATGCCGGCCGCACCCTCTTCGGCGCGAAGCCGCCCAAGGGCCAGGAGTTCGACGACCACTACTTCGGCGCCATTCCCGACCGGGTGCTGGGCTTCATGATGGACACCGAGCGTGAGCTGTTCAAGCTCGGTATCCCGGCCAAGACCCGGCACAACGAGGTCGCCCCCGGGCAGTTCGAGATCGCGCCGATGTTCGAGCGGGCCAACATCGCCGCCGACCATCAGCAGCTGCTGATGACGACGTTCAAGACGATCGCCAAGAAACACGGTATGGAGTGCCTGTTCCACGAGAAGCCGTTCGCCGGCGTCAACGGCTCCGGCAAGCACGTCAACTTCTCGCTCGGCAACTCGCAGTTCGGCAGCCTGCTGGTGCCCGGCGACACCCCGCACGAGAACGCGCAGTTCCTGGTCTTCTGCGCCGCCGTCATCCGCGCGGTGCACAAGTTCTCCGGCCTGCTGCGGGTCTCGGTGGCATCGGCCACCAACGATCACCGTCTCGGCGCGAACGAGGCGCCGCCGGCGATCATCTCGATCTTCCTCGGCGATCAGCTGGCCGATGTGTTCGAGCAGATCGCCAAGGGTGCCGCGACCTCGTCGAAGGGCAAGGGCACCATGATGATCGGTGTCGACACTCTGCCGCACCTGCCGACCGACCCGGGCGACCGGAACCGCACCAGCCCGTTCGCGTTCACCGGTAACCGGTTCGAGTTCCGGGCACCGGGTTCGGGTCAGACCATCAACGTGCCGATGATCATCCTGAACACGATCATGGCGGACTCGCTGGACTACATGGCCACCTGGCTGGAGAAGTCGGTCGGCGAGGGCGAGGACTTCGATGTCGCGGTGCAGAAGTTGCTCACCGAGATCATCACCGAACACGGAGCCGTGGTCTTCAACGGCGACGGCTATTCGGAGAATTGGCAGATCGAAGCCGCCGAGCGTGGGCTGCCGAACCTCAAGACCACACTGGATGCGATCCCGGAGCTGGTGAAGCCGGAAGCCATCGAGGTGTTCGAGAAGTATGGCGTGTTCAGCGAGCGGGAGCTGGAGAGCCGCGTCGAGGTCCGCTACGAGACATACGCGCTCACCGTCGCCGTCGAGGCCAAGCTGGCACTGGAGATCGGCTCGACCGTGATCCTGCCTGCGGCGCTGCGGTACCAGACCGAACTGGCCCAGAACGTCGCGACGCTCAAGGCCGCCGGCGTCGAGCCGGATCTCTCGCTGCTGAAGATGGTCTCCGAACCCATCGGTGCGCTCACCGCAGCGTTGGCCACGCTCAAGGAGGGGCTGTCGCATCACGCCGACAGTGCCACCGAGGAAGCCGAGCACGCCCAGTCGGCGCTGCTGCCCGCGATGGACGCCGTGCGCGTTGCGGCAGACACACTGGAAAGCATTGTGGCCGATGATCTCTGGCCGCTACCCACCTATCAGGAGATGCTCTACATCCTCTGACGGTGACCTGGAGCCGCCCCGGCGGCGACATCGGACATCGCCGGGTGCGGGGGACAGGCCCGCCCGGGGCCTCTGGTGACCTCAGCCCCCGCGCCCGGCGATCAGGTCTGTCTTCCGCGAGCGTGCGTGTCTGTGTGGGACACGCCGCTCGCGGAGGCCATTCCGCGCACGCTCGCGCAGGCGTTCAGCCCACGAGTGCCGCAGACGAGGCCCGGCGCAGCTTGCCGGACGGCGTCTTGGGGATCAACCCCGGTCCCAGCACCACCACGTTGCGTGGCCGCATGTCGACCTCGGTGACCACCTCGTGCGCGACGTCATGCTTGATCCGGCGGACCTCGTCGTCGTCGTCGAAATCGTTGGATTCGATGACGATGGCGAACGATTCACGGGAATCCCCGGCATCCAGCCGCACCGCGACCGCGCCGCCCGGCCGCACGCYCCGCACCCGGCCGGCGGCKCGTTCGATATCGGTGGGGTAGATGTTGCGGCCCGCCATGATGATGACGTCCTTGACACGGCCGCACACCACCAGATTGCCGGTCTCGGTGAGATACCCGAGATCGCCGGTGTCGTACCAGCCTTGGGCATTGCGGGCTTCGACGAACCCGCCCTTGGTGATGTAGCCGCTCGTCACCGGCCCGCCACGAAGTTCGATCACGCCGACACCACGCGCGGCCAGCAGGTCACCGTTCTCGCCGATGATGCGGGCCTCCAATCCGTCCAGCAAGGGGCCGAGGCAGGCCAGCCGGGTGGTTCTGCTGCCCTTGTTCGCCGGGACCGCCTGTCCCAGGGCGGCCAGTAGGTCGCTGTCGACCTCGTCGACCACGAGCCCTCCGCCGCACTCCGAGAACGACACTGCGACAGTGGTTTCGGCCATTCCATAGGCCGGCAGTACCGCGTCCGGGCGCAGTCCGAACGGTTTGCCCACCGCGATCAGTTCTTCGACGTCCGCCGGCTCCACGTGCTCGGCGCCGGACAGTGCCCAGCGCAGGGTGGAGAGGTCGAAGTCGCCGACTTTCGCTTGTCTGGCCAGCCGTTTGGCGAGCAGCGCGTAGGCGAAGTTGGGTGCCGCGGTCATCGTCCCCGCGTACTTGTCGATGAGCTTGGGCCAGAGCAGGATGTCGGTGAGAAAGTCCATCGGCGTGATCTTGACCAGTTCGGCCCCGAAATACATCGGCACCGTGAGGAATCCGGTCATGCCCATGTCGTGGAACAGCGGCAACCAGCTCACGATCACATCGGTGTCGGTGTTCACGTCGGCCCCGACGAACATCGCATCGGCGTTCGCGACGAGGTTGTCGTGGGTGATCTGAACCGCCTTCGGTGACCCGGTCGAGCCGGACGTCAACTGCAGCAGCGCGATGTCGTCACCGGTGGTGCGGGTCGGTCCGATGCCCTCGGCGGCGAGCAGTTCGGTCACCGTCAGCACCGTGACGCCGTGTTCCTCCAAGATGGGAACGGCGGCCATGAAGGGATCGGAGACGATGACGGTCCGCGCCGCGATCATGTCGATGACGCTGATGGTGTCGATGGCCCAGGACACCAGATCGGTCCGGGGTGTCGGCTGGTGCAGCATCGTGATGCTGGCGCCGCGCATCCACAGTCCTTGCGCGGTGGGGGCGATCTCCACCGGCGCGCCCGCCAGCACGCCGACCGCGTCGCCGTGCCCGACACCCGCGGCGGCCAGGCCGCCGGCCACTCGGCGTGCACGATCGTGGACTTCGCGCCAGGTATGGCGGACCGGGCAGTGCGGTTCGCCCGTCACCATCCCGTTGACGCTCCACTGAGCGTTCGCACACATGTTTTCCGTAAAGCGGCTCACGACAATCCTCCGGATCAGGGCGCAAATCCCGAGGTCCGGGGGATCGGCGTATGCCAGCTAGCCGGAATTCTAGTGCCAAGTCCCGGTGTGGGGGCGTCGACGAGCGGGAAAACGGCCGCGGATTTCACTCGCCTGGCGCGTCTGTGGGTACCTCTTCGCGCTCGCTGAGCCCCAGTTCAGAGCATTTGTCCTGACGTTCGCACAAATGCTGGACAGCCGCGGTGCCCGGTCGCTACGCTCACCGGGGTGAGCAACTTCCCCGTCGGGATCATCGGTTTCGGGTGGATGGGCCGCGTGCACGCGCAGGCCTATGCGCGGCTGCGTCATCACTATCCGAACGTGCCCGCTCCGCAACTCATCGCGATCGCCGACGAGGTGCCGGGCCGGGCCGAGGAGGCCGCGCAGCAGTTCGGCGCCGCCGCCGCGCACACCGAATGGAAGACGCTCATCGACGACCCGGCGATCCGTGCGGTGAGCGTGACCGCGCCGAACTTCCTGCACCGCGAGATCGGTACCGCCGTCGTCGACGCGGGCAAGCACCTCTGGATCGAGAAGCCGGTGGGCCTCGACGTCGATGATGCGCTGGCCGTTGCACAGGCCGCCGATGCGCGTGGTGTCCAGACCACGGTCGGATTCAACTACCGCAATGCGCCGGCGGTGGCCGCTGCGCGGCAACTCATCTCCGACGGAGAACTCGGCACCATCACCCACGCCCGCTTCTATTTCCTCAGCGACTATGCCGCCCATCCCGACGGCGCACTGAGCTGGCGGTTCCAGCGCTCGCGGGGTGGCAACGGAGTGCTCGGTGACCTGGCCTCGCACGCCGTCGATTTGGTGCGCTACCTGCTGGGCGAGGTCGATGCCGTCGTCGCCGACACCGCAACATTCATTGCGCAACGGCCCGAACCGGACGGCGCTACTTCGGGCCATCAACTCGCCGGCGGTGGCGTGCGCGGCGACGTCGAGAACGAGGACTATGTGACGGCTCAGCTGCGCCTGGCCTCCGGTGCCCGCTGCGGTGTTGAGGCCAGCCGGGTGTCGGTGGGCGAGCAGAACGCCTACGGATTCGAAATCCACGGCACCGCAGGTGTCGTCGCATGGGACTTCCGCCGAATCGGCGAGTTGCGGGTCGGCGCCGGATCGACGTTCCAGGATCAGTCGGTGACGACGCGGTTCGTCGGGCCTGGCGACGGTGAGTACGCGGCTTTCCAACCCGGGTCGGCCATGGCCATGGGTTACGACGAGCTCAAGGTCATCGAGGCGCACCGGTTCCTGCGGTCGGTCCAGACGGGATCGGCTGTCGGCGCGACCATCTGGGATGCCGTCGCGGCTGCGCAGGTCATTGAGGCGATCACCGCGTCGGTACGCACCGGATCGTGGGTCCGTCCTCGCGTCCTTAGTTGAGACTCAGCCGATCTGCCTGCGGATCTCGTCGGCAACCTCCAGCGTCGCGATCGCGTACCGCAACGGATGGATCTCGGACTCGGGCCGCGGCGGGTCGCCGCCCGTGCGGCCACGAACAATGAGGTTCTCTGTCAGCTCAACTGGGGCGTTTCCCTGGCTGATGTTGGCCGTGCCGGATGTGCGTTTAACCCAGATCGGACGACTGGTCGCAGCTGAGTTCACCGACCCAACCCGGTTGACCGCGTTGGGTGTGAATCGGTTGATCGCTTCGCTGCAGTCCGCGATGTGCACTTACGCCGTCCGGTCGCCGAGCATCTCGTCGCTGCAGCCAAGGATTCCATTTGCGACTCAGCGGCGGCTCGTTGCTTACTCGCCAAGGACGGGGCTTTGTTGGCTGACTTTGGTTCCCTCACCAGCATTGCCGCGACTGAACTGGCTCGGCTTTTGCCATTGCGCCCGTTTAACACCCTGATCTCAGTACCGGGCTGGGGTGTAGTCCGTGCCTCCAACTACGCCGCAGGCCTCGGCGATCCCGCACGGTGTCGGGGACCCAAAACAGATCTATCGCGCGTCGGGGCTGTCTCCGATGCAGTACGAGCCCGTCTAACATCGTCGAGAGGGTTCAGTCACCGTGGCGCTGGATCGAGCTTTGATCGATCTCGGTATCGGATTGTGGCTCATCGAACCCCCGGCTAAGTCCCACGCCCACGGGCTCAAGTACCGCGCAAGCGCGGGAGTAATCACACCTTGCATATCGGTCGCGTCGAGCGGCTGTGGTACGACGATGGTTGTCCGCTCGTCTTTTACACCGGCAGCTTCCGGTCGTTGGAACTTCTGGGACGCGACGACCCCTGGGGCTTCTGACAACAGCCAGGCTTCCACTGTGACGGACGGCGCATAGTGGCCTGTTAGGGCCGGCGGCGTCAGATCGACGTACGTAGCTTCAGAGATTCAAGCACGTGACGCTTCTCGACCGGAATGGGCGTGGGACCGGAGTCAGCAACCAGCACCAGGGTCGTGTCACAGGTGCTGACGCAGTTGCTGCCGATGAACAGCGCTGAGCATGCGACGAGGGAACTCGTGCCGATGCGCCCGACAGCCACCGCCGAGGTGATCGTGGCCGGCCAATGCGATTCCGCCAGGAAGTGCACCACATTTTGGGCGCTGACCAGACGTGACAGACCGTCCTCGGTGTAAATGTCGGGGAAGACGTGCCGGTTCAGTCGCGCGCGGATGTCCTCGTGCAAGGTCTCCAGGGCAAGGTTGTTGAGGTGGCCGTTGACGTCCATATCGGCATAGCGTGCCTCAACCTGCAGCGTCATCGGATATGCATCTATTCGGCGGCGTTGCGGCGGGGGCTTCGGGGCAGTGTGCATCACCTGCTGCACACGTTCTTCGTCGGTGCTCATCTGCACATCATATCGTTGTGCGGGATGGCATAGGACGACGTGTTTGCAAGCGCTTCAATGGATCTCATCATTGTGGTGTCCTGGGGTAGCGGTCGGGACAAGGCTTGGCTGATCGCCCGGGTGCGCAGTACGTCCTAGGTGCCCCGCCTTCGATTGCTCTCAGTGGGCGCGGGCGAGGTGACGTCGGGCAGGCAGAGAATGGGCGGCCGGACAACACTGTCCGCCAGCGTATTTGGGTCATTTAGTATACGTCGCGCAGGTAGCGACCCCCTCTGATGAGGGCGTTCACGTAAGCGTGGGCCGCGGGCGCATCCATGCCGCCGGCGCCTTCTACGATGCGGTGCAGCGCAGAGTCGACGTCCTTGGCCATCCGGTCGGCATTCCCACAGACATAGAGGTGGGCACCGTCCTGTAGCCAGCTGAAGAT
This sequence comes from Mycobacterium sp. P4_H6, assembly GCF_056400845.1. NCBI lineage: Bacteria > Bacillati > Actinomycetota > Actinomycetes > Mycobacteriales > Mycobacteriaceae > Mycobacterium > Mycobacterium sp. P4_H6. The sequence continues at coordinate 46,110 of NZ_JBFUKN010000005.1, forward strand.
CTCATCGGCATGCCGACACATGCGATGCTGCACATAGGTTTTTGACTCACCGCCCTGGTCGCGGGAGAACGCGAGGTCCAGTCTGGTCAGAGTGCGGGATCTGCGGAACTCGTCGATCTCATCCCGGTAGAGGAAGTCGTCATCGCGGGTACGGTCACCGAAGAACAGCCACGATTGGCCGGTCGCGCTGCGGGCTTGCCGTTCCTGCAGAAAGCCCCGGAACGGCGCGATGCCGGTGCCAGGTCCGATCATGATGATGGGAACGTCATCGGCAGGAAGCCGAAACGTGTGGTTGGGGCGCAACTGGATACGCGCGGTCCGGCATCGGTCGGCCAGGAATGTCGAGGCCACCCCGCCGTGCAGGCGGTCCCCGCAGCGGTAGCGCACCGATGAGATGGTGAGGTGTGCGTGGTCGGGATGCATCAGGGGGCTCGACGATATCGAGTAGTCACGCGGTTGCAGCGGCCGCAGGGTGGAGATGAAATCGTCGACACCGACGGACGCGACCCGGATGAGCTCCAGAACGTCACCGCCTCGGTTCAAGGGTCTGGGAGTCACCCGAGTTCGGCTGGACACCAGCGTAATCAGATCACGAGATGGTGTACGTATCTCGGCATGCTCGGTCAGCACCACCTGCATCGGCTGGTCGTATCCGGGCACCGGCATGTCCGGGTCCGCGCTCAGCGTCGACATGATCGCATCGACCAGTCGGGGATCATTGTGTGGCTGTACCGCCAGCGAATCACCGGCTTGGTAAGTTATTCCGGTGCCGGAGAGGTCGATCTCGTAGTGGCAGACCTCTTTGGTCGAGTTGGGTGAAGTCAGGCGCCGCGTTGCGGCCAGCGGGGCACTCGCCTGCTCGTCGAGCCTGGTGCGTGCCGCTCCCGTGCTCACCGCTACAACCCCGGCGGAAGGCCGTTCGGTATCACGTGTCAGGAATTCGAGCACCTGTTCGGCCCAGGCCGCCGACGTTGCCAGATAGTCACCGCCGTCGATGTCGATGCGGTCGAGAATTCGAGTGGCGCCGAGCTTCTCTAATTGTGTGTCAAGAAGTCTGCCGGCGTTGCAGAAGAAGTTGTAAGTGGAGTCGCCGAGTGCGAGCACCGCGTAGTGCAGGCCGCTCAGGGACTGTGTGCAGGACTGCAGTTCCTCCCAGAACACCGCGGCGTTGTGGGGAAACTCGCCATCCCCCGATGTCGAGGTCACCGCGATGAAGTGGCTGGCACTGCCGAGCTGGGTCACGTCGACACCGTTGAGTTCGACCGCCACGGTCGGCAGGCCCGCGGCCTCGGCGTTCTCGGCGAATGTCAGAGCTGCGTCCTCGGCGTTGCCCATCTCGCTGCCGAACCCGATGACAAGGGAGGTCGACATCTGGTCGATCACCATTTCTCTTGTTGGCTGATCGGTTGATCAGGTGTTGGGCGCGGCAGCCACCGCACACTGTGCGGTGGCCGCCGCAGGTCTGGGTTTCCCTAGAACGTRCAGGGCATCCTGCGGATGGCGTGCACGAAGTTGCCCGGAACGTATGAAGGTTCGCCGGCTTCGATCCTGGGCAGCTGGGTGAGCAATTCCTCGAACAATGCACGCAACTGTGCCCGTGCGACATGCGCACCCAGACACAGGTGGATTCCGCCGCCACCGAACCCGTGGTGGGGATTGGGGTTTCGGCTCAGATCCAGCTGATCGGGCCGGTCGAATACTTCGGTGTCGAAGTTGCCCGAAGAGTAGAACATTACGACCTTCTCACCGGCCCGGATCTGCTGGTCGCCAAGTTGGGTGTCCTCGGCGGCGGTGCGCCGGAAGGTCATCACGGGGGAGGCGTAGCGGACGAACTCCTCGGCCGCGGTGCCGATTCGGTTGGCGAAATCGTCTGCGAGCCAGGCTTTCTGGTCAGAGAAGTCGGTCAGCGCCTTCATGGCGTGGCTGGCCGTCTGGCGGGTGGTGTCGTTACCGGCGACGGCCAGCAGCACGAAGAACGCTGAGATCTCGGCGTCGGTCAGTCGTTGACCGTCGATCTCAGCCTGCACCAGATCGGTGAACAGATCGTCACCCGGGTTCTTGCGCCGGTCTGCTGCCAGCGCCTGGGCAACCGTGTGCAGGTAGGTCTGGCCCTCCAGCAGCATCTCCAGCGGGTGTCGGCCGTTCAGGAACACCGGGTCGGCCCACGACACCAACGCGTCCGCGGCATGCGCCACGGCTTGGCGCTCCGACTCCGGGATGCCCACCATGTCCGACAACGTCCGGATCGGTAGCTGCTTGGCGCACAGTTCGACGAAATCGGCGCCGCTGCCGGCGGTGGCCAGTTCACCGACAATCTCGCGGGCGTTGGCCTTGATCTGATCCTCGATGCGGCGCACCTGACGCGGGGTGAAGGCCGACGCCACCAGTCTGCGGATCTGGGTGTGCCGCGGCGGGTCCATGGCCAGGAAGGACTGGGAGGCCTCCAGCATGTCCTCGGGCACGCTCTCGAACAGCACACCCCTGCCGGAGATGAACACGTCGCTCAGGCGGCTGACCTGTGCGATGTCGGCATGCCGCGTCACTGCCCAGAACCCGGGGTCATCTGGGACGGTCAGCAGCGCATCCTCGACGGGCGGATGCCAACTGATCGGGCGGTTGCTGCGGAGCTGGGCGAAGGTGAGCTCACGCTCGCGTGCGGTGCCCGCCCAGAAAGCGCGTGAGGAGACATCGAGTTGGTCGTAGGGACGTGCAGTGACGGGGGCTGTACTCATCAGGTGACTCCTAGCGGATGTAGATCGACTTGAGGTTGACGTAGGCGTCGAGCCCTTCGGGGCCGAGTTCGCGGCCGAGACCGCTCGACTTGGTACCGCCGAACGGCGCGCCGATGTCCAGGTCGAAGTAGTTGACGCCGATGCTGCCGGTCTGCACGCGTCGGGCGACATCAAGGCCGGCCTCGGGGTCGTTGGTCCACACGGTGCCGCCGAGCCCGTACTCGGAATCGTTGGCGATGGATACGGCCTCATTGAGTCCGGCATAGGGGATGACCGTCAGCACAGGGCCGAAGATCTCCTCTCGGGCCAATCGTGTGTGGTTGTGGACCCGGCCGAACACCGTCGGCGCGACGTACCAGCCCTGCTCGGGAAGCGGTCCAGTGGTACCGGCGTGGATCAGAGCGCTGTCTGCTGATCCTTCGTTGATAAAGTCCTGCACTCGATCTCGTTGCCGGCTGCTCACCAGCGGGCCGACTTGGACGCGCTGATCCAGCGGATCGCCGACCGTCAGACCGGACACCATTGCGGCGAGCGCGTCGAAGATCTCGTCATGACGGTGTGCCGGGACCAGCACCCGGGTCGATAGGTAGCAGGTCTGGCCGTTGTTGAGCAGCGAGGCCATGGCCAGCCCCGTGACCAGTTCCGGGATCTCGGCATCGTCGAGGACGATCGCCGCGGATTTTCCGCCCAGCTCCAGCGTCACGGGCCGGAGAAGCTCACCACAGGTCTTCCCGATGGCACGCCCCACCGGGGTCGATCCGGTGAACGCGACCTTGTCGACGCCGGGATGCGCGGCAAGGTACCCGCCCACCTCGCCGCCGCCGGTGACCACATTGAGCACACCCGCGGGCAGGCCGGCGCGTTCGGCGGCCTCGGCGAGCATGAACGCATCGAGGGTGGTCTCCGGCGCGGGTTTGAGCACCACCGTGCAACCCGCCGCCAAAGCCGGCGCCAGCTTGAACATGGTAAGGATCTGCGGGAAGTTCCACGGCACGATCATCGCCACTACACCGACGGGTTCGCGCCGCACCACGGTCGTCCCGCCGCCGTCGATACGTTCTCGGCGTTGCTCGGCGGGGATGGTGCGCGAGAGGGCGGCGTAGTAGCGCAGCAGCCCCACCGGTCCGTCGCCCTCGGCGAACTGCGCCACCGCGATGGGCATGCCGTTCTGCCGGGTGGTCAGTTCCGCGCGTTCGGCGCTGACCTTGTCCAGCTCGTCGGCCAGACGTTCGAGATGGTCGGCACGCTGGGAACCGCTGAGCGCGGACCACTCCGGGCCGTTGAGTGCGGTGCGGGCTGCGTCCACCGCGGCGTCGACGTCGAGTGGTGCCGCGGCCGGGGCGCTGCCGACATGCTGGTGGTCGGCGGGGGAGCTGACAGTGATCAACTCCCCCGGGGATGACGTTGTGCGCCAGGCGCCGTCGATGTAGAGATGCCGATAGTCATGTCTGGTGGCCATTTTTCGGGTCCTTCGAGATCAAGTGCCGGGCAGCAGGACGGGCTTGATGACTCGACCGGACAGCGAGTCGGTCTCGGCATCGTTTATGGCTTCGAACGGATAGGTCTTGATCAGCCGGTCGAACGGGAAGCGCCCCTGCTTCCACAGAGCCAGCAGTTTCGGTATCAGTAGGCTCGGAGTCGCGTCGCCCTCCAGAATTCCGGTGACGGTGCGGCCGACGGCCAAAGCCATCGGATCGAGGACCAGATCGCCCAGCTGTGCGCCGACCAGACCGCAGACGCCGGTGGGCCGCAGGCTCTCCACGGCGGTGACGATCACCGCAGGCACGCCGGTGGTGTCCAGCGCGTACTGCGTTCCGTCACCGGAAACATCGATGATGGCGTCGCGCACCGCACGGGTGTCCGCGCCGTTGACGGTATGGGTGGCACCGCACTGCTCGGCCACTTGGAGGCGGGAGTCGTGCAGATCCACGGCGATGATGGAGGTGGCACCGGATGCGGCGGCCGCCATCACGGCGCTGAGCCCGACCGCGCCGGCACCGAATACCGCGATCGAGTCCCCGGTACCGACCTTGAGTGAGTTGAACACCGCTCCGGCGCCGGTGAGGAACCCGCACCCCAGCGGTCCGAGTAGTTCCAGCGGCAGCTCCGGGTCCACCTTGACGGCGTTCTGCGCTGCGATATTGACATGCGTGGCGAACGAGGACTGACCGAACCAGCGTGCGGCGATGGGGTTACCGTCGGCGTCGGCGACGGCCGACGGTGCGCCGTCGCCGACGCCGCTGAGGTTCAGCTGGAAAAAGGTGGCGCAGTAGGCCGGATGGCCGGCGCGGCAGTTCAGGCACAAGCGGCAGGAATCGAAGGACAACACCACGTGGTCGCCGACCTCCAGTTCCGTGACACCCTCGCCGACCGCGTCCACGACGCCAGAGCCTTCGTGGCCCGCGATCAGCGGTGGGCCGACGGTCAGTCCCGGCACCCGCGGCAGGGTGTCGGTGTGGCACATGCCGACACCGACCACCCGGACCCGGACCTGCTGTGAGCCCGGTTCGGCGAGTTCGATATCTTCGATCGCGTACGGCGCGTCGTGGCCGCGAAGCACGGCGGCGGCAATCTTCATGACGTTACCTTCCTTGTGGTCGTCACAGTGACGGTGGTGGCACCCGAGATCTGCTGGGCCAACTGAGTTTTGGCAAGCTTTCCAGTGGGCGTCCGGGGAAGCTGCTGGACGAATGAGTACGCCCCGGGGAGTTTGAACCTTGCGACGCGGCCGCGCAGGAAATCGGTGAGTTCGGCCGCCAACTGTTCGGCGGGTGTGTCTACGGCCGGGATGACGACACCGTGCACCGATTCGCCCATTTCGTCGTCGGGCACACCGATCACGGCGACATCGACGACGCTGGGATGCAGGGCCAGCGCGTTCTCGATCTCCTGGGGATAGATGTTGACCCCGCCGGAGATGATCATGAATCCACGTCTGTCAGTGAGGAAGAGGTAGCCGTCCGCGTCCAGGTAGCCCAGATCGCCGGTCGTGCTCCAATTCGGATGCCGAGGGTGCAGGGCTTTTGCCGTCTTCTCCGGGTCGCCGTGGTAGCAGAACGGTTGATCGTCGCGCTCGAAGTACACCGAGCCAATCTCGCCGGCGGGCAGCTCGTTGCCATCGTCATCGCAGATGTGCAGCACGCCGACCCCGGCGCGTCCGACCGAACCCGGCCGCTGCACCCACTCCGCGCTGCTGATGAAGGTGACCCCGTTGCCTTCGGTGGACGAATAGTATTCCTGCAGAATGGGTCCCCACCAGTCGATCATCGCCTGCTTGACGTCGACCGGGCACGGGGCGGCGGCGTGCACCGCCACCTTCATGGAGCTCAGGTCGTAGCGAGCCCGGGTCTGTGCGGGCAGTTTCAGCATCCGGATGAACATCGTGGGCACCCATTGGCTGTGTGTGACGCGGTACCGCTGGATGGCTGCCAGCGCCGGCTCCGGCTCGAACTTCGGCATGAGCACCACGGTGCCGCCGAGGGCTTGCACCACTGCGCCCAAACGCAACGGGGCGGCGTGATACACCGGCGCCGGTGACAGATACACCGAGTCCTGGTCGAATCCGTATGCCGTGCCGAACAACTGGGTGTACAGATCGCCAGGCTCATCGACCTGATGAGTGGGGAGCTTCGGTTTGATGCCCTTGGGCCTTCCTGTGGTCCCTGAGGAATAGAGCATGTCGCTGCCCCGCGGCTGGTCGGGCAGCGGCGTCGGGGAGATGCCGGCCAGCTCGGCCTCGTAGGAGGCGAAGCCGTCGATGGACCCGCCGAACGCCAGTCGGTCCGAGACCCGATCGGGGTCGATCGGCAGCTGCTCGACCACCTCGCGCAGGCGAGCCGAGGCGACGAGGGCCCGGGCCCCGCAGTCCTCGACGATGTACGCCGCCTCGGACGGCGCCAGGTGCCAGTTGACCGCAGTGATGTACAGCCCGGACCGCTGCGCCGCCCAGTAGACCTCGAAGGCCACCGGGTCGTTATCGGTGAGCAAGGCGACATGATCGCCGGGACGCAGACCCCGGTCATGCCAGCGCCGCGCAAGTTGTATCGACCGCCGGTCGAGCTGCCGATAGCTCACGGATTGGCCGCTAGCCGCGTCGATGACAGCTGGCTTGTCGCCGAACGCCTCAACGTAGTCACCGGGAAAGTACCCCGTCACCGTCCTGCTTGACATTGCGCAGATCCCTTCCGCGGAGACACGTGGCCTGTGTCACAATCAGTGTGGCTAGACGGTATGTCTAAGCACGGTGTTGAGTCAAGTTTGGGGTGCGCTCTCGATTACGCTTGTGGAGCCATTCAGGAAGGGGGATGCATGCCGTCACTAACGCGAAAGACGTTGAGCAGCCGCGCTCAGCGCAAGACCGAGATCGAACAGGCGCTCTTGGTGGCGACCGAGCGGCTCATGAATGCTGGGTCGTCGTTCACCGAGATCAGCGTGGATCGGCTCGCTACTGAGGCCGGCGTGTCGCGAGCGACGTTCTACATCTACTTCGAAGACAAGGGTCACCTGTTGCGATTGCTGGCGCAGCAGGTGTTCGAGGAACTCTCGGATGCCGCGCGGCGCTGGTGGGACCACGCCGATCGCCGCGACCCACAGGACACGCTCGAGGCGATGCGGGCGATCGTCGCAACCTATCGCCGCCATCAGGTGCTGATCGCCGCCGTCATTGAGATGGCCGCCTACGACGCCGAGGTCGCGGCGACCTACGACACCATTTTCGATGGGATCATCGCCAACGTGGTGGCGTTGATCGAGGCGGGGCGCGTTGCAGGGGTGATCCGTGAACTGCATGTCGAGCACACGGCCGCGGCGCTGACCTGGATGGTAGAGCGGGCGTGTCACCAGGCCTTCAGGCGAACGCTGAGTCCCACCGATGACGAGGCGCTTGCGCACTCGCTGATGCAGATCGTCTGGGCGAGCCTGTATCTGGAGCACCCCTCGGGGCCGTCGGCATGACTCTGCGAATCCTGTTCTGCCCGTAAGTCATTGGTGACCTGCCTGGCCGTCGACGCTACCGGGACCCGCTCCCGCTCGGCGAAGGTGGAGCCGCAACCTGTCGCGGATGAGGTGACGTACCTGCTGGGCAACGGCGGGCGCGCTGGGTCAGGGGTGCGGCGATGAACCTGACGGGCGGCCTCTGGCGAGGTCGTTGACGCGGCCCGCGCGGCGTTGGACGCCTGACGAACTCGCTCATCGATCCGGAGTGAGCCGGCGGATGGTGTCGTGAGCAGGCGACGTTCTTGAACGGCAACGCCGATCCAGTAGCCGAAAGGAGATAGGGGTACGGGCCGACGGGGGTATTCGTTGCTGACCGGCTGGCCAGCGCTCACAGATGATCGTGGTCCGCACCTTGCCGAACTCTGCCGTCCTCGTGCTGATCAAGATCGCCGCCAACTTGGCCCTGCACACCAGAAAATGAAGTTCTCCAACAACTTTGGGTGTTGAGCGCGGCGCGCACTTCATGTCCAAGTGTTTTGGGGAAGGAGATCCCGCGGCGATGGGGCTTGCCGGGTTCGTCGGGACCGTGACCGACCGCTTCGACAAGCGGCATGGAGTTCCTTCTGGGCGGAACTATAGCTAGAGCAGCTTCTACCCGAAGTGGGACACCGCCATCGAGTTGGCCGCCGCGCTGGACGACTACGTCGACAGCTTCTGCAACATGGAACGCCGACACAGCGTTCTCTCTGTGACCTCGGCCCCACAGAGTTCGAGACCCGCTGTTCCGTCTGTCTATTCGATCACTCAACTCGCATGACCACGGCTCCGAACAGCAGGGGACAGATCGGGTGCGGTGCGCCCTCTTGGGCGCACCGCACCAATCGTTCAACTGTTGATGACGAAGACCTTGCGGAGAGTCTCGTGGACTGTCCAGGTGGCGATTTCGCCGGCGTCGATCAGGACGAGGTCGCCGGCGGCGACATCGACGCTGTCTCCACTCTGGCCCGTCACCGTGGCTTTACCAGCGAGGATCACCACGGTCTCCTGGCCAGGGAGGTTGGCGTGGGTGCCCGGTTCGGCCTGCCACACACCGTGGAACTGAGTCTCCCCGCCGTTGGTGTACAACCGCTGGGCACGCACCGCGGCGTCACTGTCGGGCCGGGGCTTGTCTTCCAACACGAGCGTCAACGGATCGTACTTGCGTATTGTTGTCATTTGCTTCTCTCCTTTGGTCGGGCATTGTCAGATCGTTATGCGGGACAGCTCATTTGCCGGTCAGGTGGGTCAGGGCGGGGCGGACCTTGGTGCCCATCAGCTCGAAGCTGCGGCGGTACACATCAGGCTCGTTGTAATACTCGTGAGTGAAGGTGACCATGCTGCCGAACCCGCCGACCTTCTGGTAAAGATCCTCGATCTTGCCGATCACCGTGTCCGGGGACCCGACGATGAGGAAGTTCTCCACCATCCACTCGATGGAAAGGTCTTCGGGGGCGATCGTTCCGCCTGAGATCAGGTCGCCGATGTGGAGCTTGTGGACGAAAGTGGGGATGTTGTATTCGCCCCACAGCTTGCCGAGTGCGCCGTTGTAGACCCGGTCGAGGGCTTCGTCGTCGGTCTCAGCGACGAAGTAGTCACGGCAAATGCGCCAGTCGGCACGAGACGCGGTGCGGCCAGCGGCGCCGGCAGCTTTCGAGTAGGCGTCCCAGTGCTGGATGAGGACGGACTCGTGAACCTGCTGACTCATTGGTATCGCTCCCCGACGTCCGGCTTCGGTCAGTGACGGTGAAGAGGGCTGCATGCCGGTGATCATCAGGGGGATGCCCTGCTCCTGAAGCGGCTTGAGATGCGGCCCGGCGATGTTGGAGTCGTATTCGGGCATGTCGACGGAGAAGAACTCGCCTTCGATCCGGAACGGTCCAGTTCGGGTCCAGATCGCCTCGATGATGTCGAGCGCCTCGATGAGCATCTTCGGGTTGTTCTTGCCGGTTCCGAAGAGTTGTGCGTCGCTAGGGTAGGCCCCCGGCGCGACGCCGGCGATGTACCGCCCACCGGTCATATGGTCGAGCCACATCATGCGGTGTGCCAGACCCACTGGATTGTGATACGGCAGCAGATGTGCTGCCGCACCGAGGGTGATGTTGGAGGTGAGTTGTGATGCCGCGGCGATCATCTGGTCGGGGGCCGGGGACGGTTCGTCGCCGAGGGTGTAGTGCTCGGCGAAAAATGCCTCATCGAGTCCGTATTCGTCGGCCCACTTGGTGATCTGCAGATCCCAGTCGATGACTTGGCGGGCTGTTCGCTTCCCAGCAGAATAGCCGAGGGCGTAAGGGATGTTGAAAACTCCGAATTTCACTGGGCCAGTGTCCTTTCGACTTCGGTATGACAACTCGCGGTCAGGCGGAGAAATCCCGACCGATGGAAAACCAGGGGTGCTGTGGCGTGATGGTCGTGCGGTGAGACCTGGGCTCCGAGGACGTTGGCCACCACGATCGTGTGATCGCCGCCGTCGTACTCGGCCTCGGTGCGGCAGTTGATCCAAGCTGCGGCCCCGTCGAGATGCGGAGCGCCGGAGTGCGCATCGGTGGTGTAGCTGACGCCGTCGAACTTATCGACTCCGCTCTTGGCAAACTGGCGGGCCAGTCCTGATTGGTGCTCGGTAAGTACGTTGACCACGAAGTGTCTGGCGTCGGCGATCCGAGGCCAACTGGTCGACGTCGCGGCAACCGATAAGAGCACCAAGGGCGGATCGATGGACAACGACAGGAAGGATTGCAGGGTCATTCCCACTGGATCGGAATCCACTGTGGCCGTCACAATTACGACGCCGGTTGGGAAGTGTCCGAGAACTGACCGCATCGTCGACCGGTCGATGGGTGAAGTAGCTGGTGTGTCCATGGAACGCCATCCTCGTGCGGGGGTGCGTAGCTAGATCAAGTTCATGAACATCTGTTCAATGTGTGATGAAGGTACCGCCGTGTGCTTCGCACGTCAACAGATGTATGAGAACCGGCCTCGTCGGGTCCGCCTTGGTGCGGATGTGCAACGAACGTCTCACTCAAATCCGTGAAATGCCAGTTGGTTTACAGCCCGGCGCGGTGAATCTCATGACGAGGGTTGACAGTCGGACCTAAGGGCGCGATCATTGACCAACCTACTTTCAACAAACGTTCAAAGTGGCGTCGTTCACCCGGCAGCCGGTGCATAGCTGGTGGGGCAGCGGACCGCGCCAAAGATCGGGCGCCCCAGCGGAATGGAGAAACAGTGTGAGTCTTGAGTTTGTGGGAAAGACAGTACTAATCTCCGGTGGCGCCCGCGGGCAGGGCGCCGCGCACGCACTACGGTTCGCCGCAGAGGGAGCCAAGGTTGTCGTCACCGATATTCGTGACGAGCTCGGTGAGGAAGTCGCCGAGCAGATCCGGGGGCAAGGCGGTCAGGCGGTCTACCAACACCTGGATGTGCGCGTGGCTGACCAATGGGTCGAGGCTGTGACGCGTGCCGAGAGAGAGTTCGGCAGCCTCAACGTCCTGATCAATAACGCAGGGGTCGTCAACTGCGATCCGGTGGACGTCTGCACTGATGACGCATGGGCCACCGTGCTCGATACCAACGCCGCCGGCGTCTTCAAAGGTATGCGTGCCGCGGTGCCGGCGTTGAGGCGCGCCGCCGGTGGTGCCATCGTCAACACCGCATCAATGATGGGCATCGTAGGGTCGTGGGGCTACGCGGCCTACGTATCCAGCAAGTTTGCCGTCGTCGGGTTGACCAAGTCGGCGGCTCTTACCTATGCCGCGGACAATATCCGTGTCAACGCCGTGGCCCCGGGCTGCGTGGACACCCCGATGTTGGACGAAGAGAAGAAGATCATGGCGTCGAATCCGTACTGGGATTTCGATGAATGGGTTGCCACGCAGCCGATCTCGAAGATCGCTCAACCCGAGGAGATCAGCGAGCTGGTCTTGTTCCTGGCGTCCGACCGCGCTCGGTACTGCACCGGCGGCGTGTTCCCAATCGACGGCGGCTCCACCGCTGGCTGAGACAGGTGCGCGGATATCCGCGCATTCGATATCGAAAGATGGGTTTTACAGTGGGCTTATTGGACGGCAAGGTCGTGTTCGTCACGGGAGGCGCCAGGGGACAGGGCCGTGCGCACGCCGTTGCCTCCGCCCGCGAGGGCGCGGACGTGGCTCTGCTGGACTGTGTCCAGGACATCGACACGGTTGGCTATCCCCTGGGTACAGCGGATGACCTCGAACACACCGCGGCACTCGTTGAGGACGCCGGGCGCCGGGCGCTGCGCTTCACCGGTGACGTCCGCTCGCAGGCCGACCTCGACGGCGCGGTGGAGGCGACGATCTCGGCTTTCGGAAAGATCGACGCTCTGGTCGCCAATGCCGGTATCTGGGCCACGGGTCCGTTTTGGGAACTCTCCGAGGAACATTGGTCGGACATGATCGAGGTCTGCCTGAGCGGCGTATGGCGCTCCGCCAAGGCGGTTACGCCGCACATGATCGAGCGCCAGACAGGCTCGATCGTCATGACCTCATCCGTTGACGGCCTGGAGCCGGGCGGCATCTATGCCCACTACACGGCCGCAAAGCACGGTGTCATCGGACTGATGAAGAGCGTAGCCCTCGAGCTTGCGCCGCACGGTCCGCGCTGCAATTCGGTCAATCCGGGTGCCGTCGACACCCCGATGCTCGATAACCAGCCCGGGTACGACCTGATATCGGGGCACTCGGGCGGCACCCGGGACGATCTGGTGGAGGGCGGCCACCGATTCAATGTGCTCAAGGGCACCGCACTACTCGACCCGATCGAGATTGCCAATACAGCAGTGTATTTGAACTCGGATCTGGCGGCGAAGGTGACGGGCACGACGGTCCTTGTCGACGCCGGGCATATGCTGCTGACCGGTTACAACCATAATCCTGTCCGCTGAGGCGCACGTGCATGCGAGCGGTCGCGTGGTCGACAACGCGACGTCTGGGGCTGCCGGTCACTGGTGATGACGGTCCTCATGACACCGGATATGGCGAACTTCTCCGGAAATGTGCACGGGGGAGCGATATTACGATTGCTCGACCAGGTCGCCTACTCTTATGCCAGCAGTTACGCCAGGAGCTATGTGGTGACATTATCGGTTGATCGAGTGCTGTTTCGCGAAGCCATTCACGTGGGGGAGCTGGTCACGTTCGCCGCTTCGGTGAACTACACCGGTCGAACATCCATGGAGATCGGCATTCGAGTCGATACCGCCGATATTTTGACCGGTGAACGCAGGCATACCAATAGCTGTTACTCCACCATGGTTGCGGTGGACAGCACTGGGCTGGCGGCCCAGGTGCCGCCCCTCATTCCGCAAAACCCAGTAGAGATGCAGCGCTTTAATTCGGCGCGGTTACGTCGCAAAGCACAGCGCCGGCAGTTCGACAGTGCTCACGGATGCGATCAATGCAGTCAAAGAGGAGAGACGGAATGAGTCAGACGGTGCGCGGCGTCGTTTCCCGGTCCAAAGGTCAGCCCGTCGAGTTGGTCGACATTGTCATCCCCGATCCGRCTCCCGGTGAGGTGGTGGTGGCGATCCAGGCCTGCGGTGTCTGTCATACCGATCTGACCTACCGCGAGGGCGGCATCAACGACGAGTACCCGTTCCTGCTCGGGCACGAGGCCGCCGGCATCGTGGAGACCATCGGCGMGGGTGTCACCCACGTCGAGGTCGGCGACTTCGTCATCCTGAACTGGCGCGCGGTGTGCGGTGAGTGCCGSGCCTGCAAGCGCGGCCGCCCGCACCTGTGYTTCGACACCTTCAACGCCACCCAGAAGATGACGCTGACCGACGGCACCGAGCTGTCCCCCGCGCTGGGCATCGGCGCGTTCGCCGACAAGACCCTGGTGCACGAGGGCCAGTGCACCAAGGTCGACTCCGCGGCCGACCCGGCGGTGGCCGGCCTGTTGGGCTGCGGTGTGATGGCCGGCCTGGGCGCGGCGGTCAACACCGGAAACATCAACCGCGATGACACCGTCGCGGTGATCGGCTGCGGTGGCGTCGGGGACGCCGCCATCGCCGGTGCCGCCCTGGTCGGCGCGCGGCGCATCATCGCCGTCGACGTCGACGACCGCAARCTGCAGGTGGCCCGCGAATTCGGCGCGACCCACACCATCAACGCCAAAGACCTCGACCCGATCGAGACCATTCAGGACCTCACCGACGGATTCGGCGCGGACGTYGTCATCGACGCGGTCGGGCGCCCCGAGACCTGGAAGCAGGCGTTCTACGCCCGCGACCTGGCCGGCACCGTGGTCCTGGTCGGCGTSCCGACCCCGGACATGAAGCTGGAGATGCCGCTGGTCGACTTCTTCTCCCGCGGCGGCTCSCTGAAGTCCTCCTGGTACGGCGACTGCCTGCCCGAGCGCGACTTCCCCACCCTGATCAGCCTTTACCTGCAGGGCCGGCTGCCGCTGGAGAAGTTYGTCTCCGAACGCATCGCTCTGGACCAGGTCGAGGAGGCGTTCCACAAGATGCACGCCGGCGAGGTACTGCGATCGGTCGTGGTGCTCTGATGGGCAACGTGCAGCGCGTGGTCACCAGCGGCACCTTCGAACTCGACGGCGGCAGCTGGGAYGTCGACAACAACATCTGGCTGGTCGGCGACGACAAGGAYGTCATCGTCTTCGACGCCGCCCACACCTCGGCCCCCATCATCGAGGCSGTCGCGGGACGCAATGTCGTCGCGGTSATCTGCACCCACGGGCACAACGACCACATCACCGTCGCCCCCGAACTCGCCACCGCCCTCGACGCCCCGGTSTTCCTGCACCCGGCCGACGAGATGCTCTGGCGCGTCGTACACCCCGASGCCGAMTTCCGCAGCGTCGARGACGGTCTGGTSCTCACCGCMGGCGGTATCGAACTGCACGCCCWGCACACYCCCGGACACTCGCCGGGCTCGGTCTGCTGGTCGATCCCCGAACTGAACGCSGTCGTCTCCGGGGACACCCTGTTCCAGGGCGGGCCCGGMGCCACCGGGCGCTCCTACTCGGACTTCCCGACCATCCTGGACTCCATCTCCACCAAGCTGGGCACCCTGCCCGCAGAGACCATCGTCTACACCGGCCACGGCGACACCACCACCATCGGCGGCGAGATCGTGCACTACGACGAATGGGTGGCGCGCGGCCACTGAGCAATGCACACCGTTGACGCCGTCGCGACGATCCTGCTGTTCGTCGTGCTGCTCGGCTGGGTGGGCCTGGCGGTGTACGCCGGCGCCATGAGCGTCATGCTCAGCGACAGCGGGGCACCCGGCGTGGCAATGGTCGGCGTGGCCCTGGCCGTCGTCGGCATACCGGCCTCGGCGGTCGCCGTCTATGTGGTGGCCGTCGTATCCGCCTGGCGGGCAGACGGTTACACGTTCTACTACCCGCTGGTCGCGTTCGGCGCGGGCACGGCACTGGGCGCGTCGGTGGCCGCCGTGGCCTTCGGGTTGGTGCGGCTGGGGCTGCGACTGCACGGCACCGACGCCGACAGCAGTCCGGAGGCGGTGCCCGCACCGGCGGTCTACACCTTCGACACAGTGCACGAAGTCCGCGACGGTGGTCTCGTCATCGAACTCGGCATCGAACGCTCCAGCGGCCGCCGGTATCTGAGAACCCCGATGCCGCAGCGCGACGGTGAGTATCGCGAATACCACGGCATCGACGTCGCGATGTACGACCTGTTCTCCGATGACCCCGAGGCGGCGCTCGCCTTCGCCGCACAGTGCCGCGCCGGGCGGCACGAGGATCGTTGGCTGCCACCGCCCGGGGCGCCGGCGGCCGCGCCCCCGTCCCCCGATCGCAAGCATCTGGCCAGGAAACGCGCCGTCCTGCTGACCGACCATCCCGCCGACGCCTCGGGTGTCGCCGCCCGCGGCCTGCCGGTGGGCACCCCGTTCGTGGTCATCGTCGGCAACCGCGTCGACGCGGACGGCAACCTCGCGGTCCGGCTGCCGGGCGAAGGCTCCGACATCGTTTCCGTCGACGCCCGTCTGTTGGGCGTGCACTGAGGCCGCCGGGTATTAGGCTCTGCCCCATGTCGGGGCGGCGGCTGCTCACCATGGTCATGTGCCTGGCCATGATGATCGCCGCTGTCGCGTGCGCGGCTCCGCTACCGGACCACCCGGAGCCGGCACCGGCGAGGACCACGGCCGCACCCGCACCGGAGATCCCGGATCTTGGGGTCTCGGGGACCTCCCTGACCCTGGACGGTCAACCCTGGTGGCCGATCGGTATCAACGCCTACCAGCTGGCGACCGACTGGTCGGTGAACGCCGGGTGCGGCGCTCAGGTGGACCTCGACACGTATTTCAATCAGCTGCAACCACATTCGCTGACCCGGTTCAACGCGTTCTCCAGCCTCGCGGTGAACAAGTACACCGGGCAACTCGACTTCAGCGCCCTGGACGCCGTGGTCCGCGCCGCCGAACGCCACGGCCAATTGCTCATCGCGGTGCTCTCCAGCAACGAAGGCAGCTGCGAAGGAGACTCCTTCAAGGACTACCAGTGGTACGCCGGTGGCTGGCACACCGAGATCGCACCCGGCCTGCCGATGTCCTTCCAGGCCTGGATGGACACCGCTGTGCAGCGCTGGGCCGGCTCACCGGCGCTGGCCGGCTGGACGGCCGTCGGTGAACCCGAACCGTCGGACTGCCGGGATCCGCAGTGCGACTGGACCCGGCGCTACTGTCACCCCGACTCGGCGAAGGTACTGCGCGCGTTCTACGACGCCACCGGCGCCCGAATCCGCGAACTCGACCCCGGCACACCGATTTTCAGTGGTCACGCCGGCGGCGGTCAGTGCGGCTCGGCCGGCGAGGCCTTCGAATACGTGAACGCCTCACCCGGGGTCGACGTGCTGGAGTACCACTTCTACCACGGCATCGACTACCTGCCGGGGAACGTGTTCGACGGGCTCGCGCGGCGCGCGCAGCAGGCCCAGAAACTGAACAAGCCACTGCTGATCACCGAGATCGGGATGGAGGCCGGATCCTGCGGATCGCTGGACGAGCGGGAACGGGTGCTGCGCGACGCCTTCACCGAAATGCGCAGGCAGGGCACGGCGGGTGCGATGTTCTGGGCCTTCGTGCCGGACCCGCGTCCCCGGGAATGCACGCTGGACATCGGGCCCACCGACCCGCTGATGAGGCTCGTCGGCACCGCGCCGAACTGACGGCTTTGCGATCACGCTGAGCCAGTACCTACCCGCGGCCGGGCGCTGCGCCGATAGTCAACAGCCATGACGACATCGAGCGGACGCACCGCCGCGATCATCGGCGCCGGGCAGACCGGCGTGACGGCGGCACTGGGATTGCTGGACAACGGGTTTGACGTCACCATCTACAGCGAACGTGACCAGGCCGCCCTGCGTGACGACGTGCCGGCGACCGGCACCGCGCTGATCTTCGGCGAGGCGCAGCGCGCCGAAGAGAGCCTCGGGCTCAACACCTATCTCGCCACGGCGCCGCTGTCCACCGGGCAGAGCGTGCGGGTACTCGACGGTGCCACCGAGGCGATCGCCTTCGACGGCTGGTTCGACGGCGCCCGCGGTGTCGCGGTGGACACCCGACTGAAGGCCGATGACCGACTCAGCCTGTTCCAGCAGCGCGGCGGACATTTCGTGGTGGAGGCGGTGGACCCGGCACGCCTCGACGCCATCGCCGCCAAGGCCGATCTGACGCTGGTGGCCACCGGCCGCGGCGGGCTGTCCGCGCTGTTCCCCGTCGACACCGCCCGCACCGTCTACGACAAGCCGCAGCGCAGCCTGCTGGCCTTCTCGGTCACCGGGCTCGGCCACGGGCCCGACGTGTTCGCCCATCGCAGCACCGCGGGCGGGCAGCACCACGCCTTCACCGTGGTGGCCGGCCAGGGCGAAACCTTCTGGGGCCCTTACCTGCACAAGGACGCCGGCCCGAGCTGGGCGTTCCTGGGGTGGGCCCACCCGGGCAGCGACTTCGCGCGCCGATTCTCCACCGTCACCGACGCGACGACCGCCCTGGAGATCGCGACCGGACTGCACCGCGACTACATCGACTGGGACCTACCCGAGGTGAGCAGGCTCCAGGTCATCGAGGAGGACCCGCATTCCTGGCTCACCGGGGCCGTCACCCAGGTGGTGCGGCACGGGGTCGGGCACACCGCCGGAGGGCACCCCGTCGCCGCGCTGGGCGACACCGCAATCTCCTACGATCCGATCGCCGGTCAAGGCGCCCAGGGTGGGCTGATCCACGCCGCCGCGCTGGTGCGCAAGGCCGCCGCACACGACGGACCGTTCGACACCGCCTGGCTGACGGCGGCCTTCGAGGAGTTCTACGACCGGCGCGGTCGCGCCGCCCAGCGGGTGACCCAGCTGTTCCTGGCCGATCCGGACTTCGCCGAATACGGCAACCTGTACTTCGCCGCCGCCAGCGGCAGCCCGCGGTTCGCGGGCAGGCTGTTCGGGCTGCTCGACGATCCCCGCCCGTTCGAGGCGGTGACCTCGGTGGAAGCCGCCAAGGCCCTGATCACCGAGTTCGCCGGCGAACCGGCCGATGAGGTGCTGGCCCGGTTCGAGCCGGCAGGACGCTTCGAGCGGTCCCGGCTGCTCTCACCCGCCGCCTAGCAGCCTGCGCTTCTCGGCGTCGAACTCGGCGTCGGTCAGTGCGCCGCAATCACGCAGGGCGGCCAGCGTTTTCAGCTGCTCGATGCGGATACCGTCCTCGGTCGGGATGTACGCGGACGCCGGCTGGTAGGACACCTCCGGTGGGTCGCCGAGATGGAAGGTCGGCGGCGGCGGTCCGGTGGGCACCGGGCGCGGCGCGCGGCGCACCTTGGCAGCCCAGATCCTCGCGATGATCAGGTCGACGACGGCGAGCCCGAACACCGCCGCGCACCACCAGGGCAGGGCGCCCCACCGGCTGCCGTGACCGAAGGCGAGGCGCGGGCTGAGATAGGCGCCGACGTTGCCGTCCGTACGGATCCGATACCTGCCGTCCTCGGCGACCTGGGCCACCCACACCCGGACCCGGGCATCGTTGTTCACCGTGGTTGTGCCGCCGATGCTTTCGGTGATCACCGGCTCGGGAACACCGGCCGGCGGGTCGATGCCCATCTGCAGATCCGGTATCGGCAGGCCACCACCGCTGGTGCTGCCGATGATCTGGGTGTGAAAGCTGATGATCACCTCACCGGCGGGCAGCTGCAGCTGCTCGGCACCGGGGATCGGCACCTCGCCGTAGGCGTTGTACTTGTCGAAGACGAACGCGTTGAGAATCAGCGACGCCACGAACCCGATCCCGGCCACCACCATGGTCACCACCGCCAGGATGGTGAGCAGGCGCGGCACAGTAGCTGGACTCATGGCTGGAAGTCTGGCACGACGGCCGCTTCGACGGCGCGTACCGCGAGACGGGACTACCCTCACGGCATGCCCGAATCAAGCGTGGTGGTGCGTCCGGTGCCGGTGGGCAGCGGCGACTACAGCGCGAGTTCGCGGCTGCAGGCCGCCGGGCTGAAGCAGGCGATCGCGCTGTTCGAGCAGGCCGCGGGGGCGGTGCCCATCCCACCGGCGCCGTTGCCGATCGTGATCGCCGACTACGGCGCCGCCAACGGCCACAATTCGCTGCTGCCGATCAACGCGGCGATCTCGGTGCTGCGGAAACGGACCCGGGCCGATCAGTCGGTGCTGGTCACCCACACCGATGTGCCGGAGAACGATTTCAGCGCGCTGTTCAACACCCTGCGCGAGGATCCCGACAGCTATCTGCGCCATGACCAGGCCGCGTTCTCCTCGGCCGTCGGGCGGTCCTTCTACACCCAGATCGTGCCGTCCAACACGGTGAGTCTGGGCTGGTCCTCGTGGTCGGTGCTGTGGCTGAGCCGGCTGCCGGCGCCGGTCACCGACCACATCCACGCCGCCTACAGCGCCGACGAGACGATCCGGTCCGCCCATGAACGGCAGGCCGCCCGCGACTGGCACGAGTTCGTCGCCTACCGGGGTCGCGAGCTGTGTCCCGGCGGGCGTGCGGTGGTCATGACGATGGCCGTCGGCGAGAACGGCGAATTCGGCTACCGGCCGCTGTTCGCGGCGCTGATGGCCGAACTCGCCGAACTGGTCCAGCGCGCAGTCATCACCGCCGACGAACTGACCAGGATGTGCATCCCGATCTGCGGGCGCCGGGCCGCCGACTTCACCACCCCGTTCGCCCCGTCCGGGCGCCTGGAGCAGCTCACCATCGAGCACCTGGAGGTGTTCGATGCCGAGGACCGGTTCTGGCGGCAATACCAGAAGGACAAGGACGCAACGGCTTTCGGGGCGCAGTGGAGTTCGTTCCTGCGCGCCGCGGTGTTCCAGACGCTGGCAGGTTCCCTCGATGGCGGCACTGCAGATCGGCGTGCGCGCTTCTGCGATGCGCTCGCATCAGGAGTAGCGGAGCGGCTGGCGGGCGCACCGGAGGAGATGCAGATCCCGATGGCCCAGGTGGTGCTGCACAAGCGGCCCCGGCCGCCACGCTAGCCCCAGGCGGGAACGGCGGCGTCGATCAGGTGCGGGCCCGGCTGGGCCAGTGCCGCACCGAACTGCTCGGCGAGTTCCTCGGCGGTCGTGGCCCGGGTGGCGGGCACCCCGAATCCGGTGGCGATGGCGACGAAGTCGATATCGGGCCGGCTCAAATCCAGCAGGGACCGGGCTTTCTCGCCGGTACTGAGAGCACCGACGCGAGCGAGTTCCAGCTGCAGAATCGCGTAGGCATGGTTGTTGAGGATGACGACGGTGATGTCGAGTTGTTCGCGCGCCATGGTCCACAACGCCGAGATCGTGTACAGCGCACTGCCGTCGGCCTCCAGCGCGATGACCGGCCGGTCCGGGGCGGCCACCGCCGCACCGACGGCCACCGGCAGACCCTGCCCGATCGCACCGCCGGTCAGCGTCAACACGTCGTGGGCGGGCGATGCGGCGGTCGCGGCCGGCAGCAGCACACCGCTGGTGTTGGCCTCATCGGAGATGATGGCGTTCTCCGGCAGCAGAGCGCCGATGACCTCGGCCCAGTTCGCCACGGTGAGAGGGCCTTTCGGCAGCGTCGGCGGCACCGCTTCGGAGGCCGGCAGCGCAGGCACACCGAGGTGCGCGGCTAGCGCGCCGAGATCGGCGGGGTCCAGTGTGTGCACCTGTGCGCCGGTGGGCACCAGGCCGCTGGCCCGGCCCGGGTAGGCGAAGAACGCCACCGGGGCGCGGGTACCGACCAGGATGAGTTGGGTCGCGCCGGTGAGTTGTTGTTCGGCCTGCTCGGCCAGATATGCCAGCCGCTCGATGGCGGGGATCCCGTGTCCGCGCGCGACCCGGGCCGGGAAGGTCTCCACCAGCGGCCGGGCCCCGGTTGCGGCGGCGATCCGGGCCGCGGCCGTCAGGCCCTCGGCGGTGGTGGCCGAACCACCCAGCAGCACAACGGTATTCGCTCCGTACTCGCGCAGCATCTCGGCTGCCGCCGGCACGCCGATTCCACCGGGACCGGCATCGGCCGGTGCGGGGTCGGACAACGGCGCGCCCGGTTCCGCGGGCCCCCAGGAGTAGTCGGCGGGCAGGATCACCGTCGCGACCCGGCCCGGCGGACCCACCGCGCCGGCGATCGCCGCGTCGACGGACGCAGCCAGCCCGGCGGCCGAATGCGGCCGGTACACCAGGCCTTCCGGCCAGCCGGCCAGCGCCTCGATATCGGATTCCAGCGGGGCGTCGAACTCGACGTGATGGGTGGCGTGGTCACCGACCACATTCACCACCGGGGTGTGTGCGCGCCGGGCGTTGTGCAGGTTCGCCAGCCCGTTGGCCAGTCCCGGACCCAGGTGCAGCAGGGTGGCCGCGGGCCGGCCGGCGATGCGGGCATAACCATCTGCCGCACCGGTGGCGACCCCTTCGAACGGGCACAGCACCGCGCGCATCTGCGGGCTGTCATCAAGTGCCGCAACGAAATGCATCTCGGACGTGCCGGGGTTGGCGAAGCACACCGACACGCCACCCGCCAGGAGCCGCTGCAGGACGGTATCGGCGCCGGTGGTCATCAGCGAATCGTGCCGGCACCCGGGATGAGCGGCAGATCCAGTGCCGTCACCCAGCCCGGCGGCAGATCGTTCACGGCGGGCACCGCATTGAGCGCACGCAATCCGGTCGCCAGGCAGCCCGCGGCGGCGGCGTCACGTCCGGAACCGTCGGTGAACCGGAACGCGGTCTCCTGCGAGATGCTGGGCGTGCCTTCGATATCGACGCGATACACGTCGTTGTCATTGCCGGTCGGCCAGTCCGGGGCGGCGTCGAGGCCGATCCGGTTGACATGCTCGAGCTGGATGCGGGTCTCGCCGCCCCACCGGCCGTTGATGGTGAACCGGACCGCGGCGACCTTTCCCGCCTCGATGACCCCCTTGGCGGACTTGCGGTCCTCCGGGGTCACCCACTTCTCCCAGCTGGTGGTGATTTCGTCGAGCGTGATACCGGCCGCGTGCGCGATCATCGGGACGGTGGCGCCCCAGGCCATGATCAGGATTTCCGGACTTTCCAGCAGCGGCCGGTATTCGGGTGGGCGGCCGATGCCCATCTCGAACTCGTAATCGCCGGTGTAATTGGTGTAGTCGAGCAGCTCGGACGCCCGCACCGTCTTCACCTCGGAGCACAGGCCCATCAGCGTCAGCGGGAACAGATCGTTGGCGAACCCGGGATCGATACCGGTGGTGAAGCAGGACGCTCCCCCGGCCTCGCAGGCGTCGGTGACCGGCTGGATCCAGGTCGGCGGATTCAGGTGCATCTTCGGCCACACCCACGGTGTCATCGCCGTCGAGCTGACATCGATACCGGCCCGCAGGAAGCGGGTGATCAGTTCGATGTTGGCGTCGGCCTGGGCTGCCGTCGGCCCGTAGTGCACCAGCGCGTCGGGTTTCAGGGCGATCAGCGCGTCGATGTCATCGGTGGCCGTCAGCCCCAACGGCGCACCCAGAGAACAGATCTCACCGACATCGCGGCCCACCTTGTCGGGGTTGCTCACCCCCACGCCGACGAGTTCGAAGTTCGGGTGTCTGACGATCTCGGCGATCACCATCGTTCCGACGAAACCGGTGCCCCACACCACGACGCGTTTGGTCACGTACTTCCTTTCACGGAAACGGGCGTGCTACCAGCAGCGCTTGAGGCCGCCGGGCTCGCAGACCAGCGGGTACTCGTTGACCGGGATGGACAACGGGTCGCGGAAGCTGATGGAGAACGGCTTGGTGTCCAGCGTCGCCGGCAACCCGCACACCTGGTTGTGCGACATGGTGCGGGTGCCGGTCATGGTGATGGTGTCGAACTTGAACGTCTCGTAGAGCGGAGCCGTGCCGCCGTCCGGGCAGGTCAAGCCGTCCATGGTGTTCACGTTGTAGGTCCACAGTCCGCCGGTGAGCTTGGCGTCACCGCCCTTGGCCACCGCCGTCGGGGTGGAGCTGACGTGCAGGATGCAGGCGACCGGGTCGCGGATCTCGGCACGCAGGTCGCCCACCACGGGCACGCAGACCGGGTAGATCGACCACACGGCGGTGGGCAGTCCGTCCTGGTGGAAGGTGTAGTTGCCCTCCAGCACCTGCTGCGGGTTCGCCTGGGCCGGTGCGGCAAACCCGACCATGCCGAGGGCGAGCAGCACGACACTGAACAACCCGCGAAGTATGTTCACGCCTCGCAGTATTGCAGGACGCGTCTGGCACGTCCGCGGTTTGCCCCCGTGAGAGAGTCACGAACATGACCTCATTGGACGGAAAAGTGGCATTGGTGACGGGCGCGTCAGCGGGGCTCGGGGCGGCGACGGCCACGCTGTTCGCCGAACGCGGCGCAACGGTCTACGGCGTGGCCCGCGACAGCGACCGGATGGCCGAGGTGTTCGCCGACGTACCGGGCGGCCGGTTCGGGTCCTATGACATCGGCACCGCCGATGCGTGCCGGCAGGCCGTGGCCGACTGTGTCGCGGCGTTCGGGCGCATCGATGTGCTGGCCAATGTGGCGGGCTTCCACCAGATGCGGCGCACCGCGTCGGTGACCGACGCCGAGTGGGATCTCGATCTGGCGGTCAACCTCAACGGGCCGTTCTATCTGAGCCAGGCCGCGCTGCCGCATCTGCTGGAGTCCGGCGGCAACATCGTCAACGTGTCCTCGGTGGCCGGAGTGGAGGGCGAGGTGTATTCGGCCGGCTACTGCGCCGCCAAACACGGACTGATCGGGCTGACCCGCGCGATGGCCGTCGAGTTCACCAAGGAGACGCTGCGGGTCAACGCGGTGTGTCCGGGCGGGATGCTGACCGCTCAGGTCACCGAGTTCGCCGCGCCGGAGGACGCCGACTGGGACCTGATCATGCGGATCGCCGCGCCGCGCGGAATGATGGACCCGGTCGATGTCGCGAAGACCATCGCTTTCCTGGCCAGCGATGACGCAGCCGCGATCCACGGCGCGGTGTACCGCGTCGACAACGGAAAGGGCGCCGACTGATGAACGAGATCCTCTCCGAGACAGACCCGGTCGGCACCGACTCGGTCGCGACCGTGGGCAGCATCGCGGTCCAGGGTTCCATCGGCACCGTCGGCAGCGCCGCGGTGGCGGGTTCGATCGGAACCGTCGGCAGCGCCGGGGTGGCCGGGTCCATTGCCACCGTGCAGAGCGCCGGCGTCGCCGGGTCGATCGGTACCGGTGGCAGTGCCGGGGTGGCCGGCGGGTTCGCCGTGGTGGGCAGCGCGTTCCTGGTGCTGTGCGCCGCGCTGGTCGGATGCGTGGCCTGCATCGGATGCGTGGCCTGCCAGAAATGCCGGGCCTGCATCGGGTGCGTGGCGTGCACCGACTGTGTCGGCTGCGTCGGGTGCGTGAACTGCTCGGGCCTGCGCGGTGCCGTCGGCCTGCGCAACGTGCACGCGTGACCCGCTAGACCCGGCGGCGGCGTCCCATCAGAGCGGCCGCTCCGACGGCACCCAGGCTGAGCACCGCGCAGGCGACCGCGGCGATGATCAACGTGGTCTGGCCGCCGCCGGTGCTCGCGGGCACCTCGTCGGAGGCGAGCGTCATCCGGTAGTCCCCGGGCAGCGGGCCCTCGCGCGGGGTGTCCAGACCCGGGTACTGCTGGGTGCGGTGCACCTCGAATTGCCGTTCGCCGACGGCGTTCTGCTTCCAGACGCCCCAGGCCGGTGTCACACCGTCGAGCAGCACCCGGCGCTCGCCGTAGCGGGCGTCGTCACCGACATCGACGATGCGCTGCACCCGGAAGGGCTCGTACACCGCGTCCGAGTAGCGCACCTGCACCGGCACATTGTCGTAGCGGAACAGCGGCGGCGGAGGCGGCGGCRTGAAGTTCGCAATATTCGCGATGTTCGGGATGAAGCCACCACCGAAGAAGCTTCCGACCGCAACCCCCACCGCGGTGCTCACGACGGTGTTGATGGTGTTGAGCACGACGGCGGTGAAGCTGTAGGCCGCGAGGTCGGCGACGTACATGACCATCCGCTGCAGCGGCGGGATCGTCACGACCCGCGGCCGGTTCTCGTATTCGTAGACGATTCGCACCGGATCGCGGTAGGGGTTCACGATCATCGGCCGGTAGAACTCGTCGTACTGCACCCAGTCCGGGCTCCACTGCCGCACCCGGTTGTCCCAGTCACGCTGCTCGGCGCGCAGTTCGCGTTGGTCCTCCCGCAACTCGCGCTGGTCCTCCCGCAGCTGGCGGCGCTCCTCCTCGAGGCGGTCCCGCTCATTCGAGACACCGACCAACGACGACAGCTGCGCGAGCTCCTCGAGCTTGGCCGGCTCCGGGTTCACCTCGACGGGCTTGGCGCTGCTGGCGAGCTGGACGTCCGCGACCGGGGCGTCGAGCACCTCCGGCTTCAGCGTCTCGATCACCTTGGCGGCATTTTCGACCTGGGGTTCATCGGCCGCGGACGATTCGGTGTCCGAGGCTTCGGATTCGGTGGCTTCGGTTTCGGGGGCCTGCGTTGCGGAGGCTTCGGTCTCCGACGGTTCGGCCGCTGCCGAGCTCTCGGTCGTGGGCCGGTCGCTCGGCGTCGCCTCACCGGACCGGGGCGCTGCGCCCGACGGGCTGGTGTTCAGCGCCTCCTGCTCGACCGGCTTGGGCTCGGACGTCCCCGTCGACGGGGCGGTGGTCGACGGCTCGGGCTGTGCAGACGGTGCCGCCGGGGAGGTGGTCACCTGCGTGCTGGGCCGCTTGGTGCTGGTCGTCGTCGGTTGCTCGACGGCGGGCTGCGGCTTGGGATCGGGCGTGGGTTCCGGTTTGGGTTCGGGCTTGGGGGCCACGGTCTCGGGGGCGACCGTCACGCGCGGCGCCTCGACCGGGGCCTGGGTCTGCACCGGTGCCTGTGTGACGACCGGCTCCTGGGCGACCGCGGGTGCCTGCGTGGCCGGTGCCTGCGTGGCGACGGGCGCCTGGGTCTGCGCCGGCGCTTCCGGGGTCACGGCGGGTTCGACGTACGGCGACTCCTGCTGGCCACCGCGACCACCACCGCGTCCCTCGCCGCCGGAGCCACCGGAGCCGCCCGACTGCTGCGGAGCCTCCGCCGTCGTCGTCGCGACGATCTCCGGATCGGCGACCGCCGGCGCCACGCCGGCGGTGAGTGCGGTCAGCGACATCACCACGGTCGTGGCCACACCGGCCACCATGCTTCGCCTCAGGAATTCCTCACGCGCTGCACCCATTGTGCTTCGACTCCTCGATTTCCGGAGCAGGGCAAATTCTCAGCCACTACTGCGATCCGCAGTCATCTCCCCCGACACCGGCCTGTTTGGCCCAGCAGCTGTCTCGCATGGTTCATCGCTGTGGACGCCGAAGCGTTACACCCCGGCGCGGGACGGTCTGGCACCATCGTCGCGTGCCCGCCCGCGAGTTCGTACTGACCGACGAGTTCCGCGATGCCATGGGCCTGTTGGCCCAGGGCAGACACGTTTTCCTCACCGGCAAGGCGGGCACCGGGAAGTCGACGCTGATCCGCCGCTTCATGGCCCAGACCGATCGCAATTGCGTCGTCGTCGCACCCACCGGGATCGCGGCCCTCAACGTCGAGGGCTACACCATCCACCGGCTGTTCGGATTCAACAGCACCACCAGCCTCACCGACATCAGCACCGGCCGTTACTACCCCGGCCGGTTCGCCCGCACGCTCAAGGCACTGGACACCCTCATCATCGATGAGGCATCGATGGTCCGCGCCGACCTGTTCGACAAGATCGCCGCCGCATTGCAACGGTTCGGCCCCGACCCGGGCGCCCCGTTCGGCGGCGTGCAGATAGTCCTGGTCGGTGACCTCTACCAATTGCCCCCGGTCGTCACCGAGGCCGAGGCCGGGTTCTTCACCGACCGCTACCCCACCCCCTACTTCTTCTCCGCCGACACCTTCCGCCGCGACGAGTTCCCGATGGTGGCGTTGACGACGGTGTTCCGCCAGCTCGGCGATGACCGGATGACCGCGATCCTCAACGAGATCCGCGAGGGCCTGCTGCTCGGACACGCCCAGGAACAGCTCAACGCACGCACCGACCCCGATTTCGTGCCACCAGATGACGAGTTCTGGCTGACGCTGGCCCCGACGAACCGGCTGGTGACCGCGCGCAACCGTCAGCAGCTGGAGCGGCTGGCCGGCGAGGAGATCGTGCATCACGCCCGCCAGACCGGTGACCTGAGCCTGTTCGACCCGCCCGCCGACGAGACCCTGCGGTTCAAGGTCGGCGCCCAGATCATGATGCTCAACAACGACCAGTCGGATCGCTGGGTCAACGGCACGCTGGGCAAGGTGGTCGCCCGGGTGGCCGGCGAGGAGGCCGCCGTCATCGTCGAGTTCACCGACGGCAGCCGCGCCGAGGTCGGCCTCAACACCTGGGAGGCGACCCGGCCGGTCGTGGACGGCGGCTCGCTGCGCCACGAGGTCTGCGGCACGTTCACCCAGCTGCCGTTCAAGCTCGCCTGGGCGATCACCATCCACAAGAGCCAGGGCCAGACGCTGGACCGGCTGGTCGTCGATCTGACCGGCGGCATGTTCTCCTACGGGCAGCTCTACGTCGCGCTCAGCCGCTGCACCTCGATGAGCGGGCTGGTGCTCAAGCGTCCGGTGCTGCCCAAGGATCTGAAGACCGACCGCCGGATCGCGCGCTTCCTGCAGGGTGCGGGCGGAGAAGGTGGCGCGCACCGGTTCTGCGCGATCGCGATATCGACGGTCGGCGACGAGGGCCGGATGTCCCGGCCGCGACCGGTGGAGCTGGCGGTCGCCTTCGAGGACGGCACGGCGGTGACCACCCTGGTCAATCCGCAGCGCGATCTTGCCGACGCCCGGACGGCGTACGGGATCAGCGTGTCCGACATCCTGCTCGCCCCCACGCTTGCCGAGGCCTGGGGTGTCATTGCCCCGATGCTGACCGGCTGCACGCCGGTGGGCGCCGGCATCGACGAGACGCTGGGCCTGATCGACTTCGAGCTCAAACGCCTCGGCCAGGTGACGGTGATGCCCCTCGGTGTCGACCTGCCGCGCTCCGCGGTTCGGCGCACCGATGGCACCGCGCTGGACCACGCGACGACGACGCTGGCCGCGTTCACCCAATCGGGGGCAAGCGCGTCGGGTTCGTCACCGTTCGGCGATCCCCCGGAATCGTTGTCCGGGCACCTGATCACCCGCAGCCACACCGTGCCGACGCCGACGGCCGCAGCACTGCCCGCGCTCTCGGCGCTGCTGGCGGTCAGCAGGCAGATCGGGCCCGCGCTGCTGGGTGCGCAGCATCCCATCGAAGACCTGGAGGTCACCCCGTGGATCGCGGCGGCGCGGCATTCGGTGGCCGACCAGCTGCGTGCGGCGGCGGGCCGGGTCCGCCTCACCGAAGAAGTAGCGGCGCGGTTGCGTGCCGCGCAGCGACTGCTCGAGATCGAGATCGTGGACGACGCCGTCGAATCCGCGCAGACCGGTACCGATGTCGGATCGGTGCTGGTGCCGGGAGCGCGCATCTGTTTCACCGGCACCGCACAGGACACCGCGGGACGCGAGGTGTCACGTGAGCAGATGATGCGGTTCGCCGAGGCGGCCGGGTTGGCGCCGGTGAAGACGGTGACCAAGACCCGCTGCGAGGTGCTGGTCACCGCGGAGGCCGGCACCCAGTCGGGCAAGGCCCGCAAGGCCCACGAGCTGGGTAAGCCGGTGATCTCCGCCGACGAGTTCCTGGCCTGGGTGAATTCGGGTGGGTCGTCGCGCGCGCACCCCGCGGGGCACCTTAAGGTCGAACCGTGAACCGGCTGGACCGCTTCTTCGAAATCAGTGCACGCGGATCGACGATCGCCTCCGAGTTGCGGGGCGGTGTCGTCACCTTCATCGCGATGGCCTACATCATCGTGCTGAACCCGATCATCCTGTCGGGTTCGCCGGATGTCGCGGGCGATCAACTCGGCTTCACCCAGGTCTCGGCGGTGACATCGCTTGCCGCCGGTGTGATGACCATCCTGTTCGGTGTCGTCGCCAGGCTGCCGTTCGCTTTTGCGGCCGGCCTCGGCATCAACTCCTTCCTGGCGTCCTCGGTGGTCGGGTCGCTGACCTGGCCCGAGGCGATGGGGCTGGTGGTCATCAACGGCGTGATCATCGTGCTGCTGGCGGTCACCGGACTGCGCCGGTTGATCTTCGATGCGGTGCCGATGCCCCTGAAACTCGCCATCACGGCCGGTATCGGTTTGTTCATCCTGTTCATCGGCCTCGTCGACGCCGGGTTCGTGGCCTCCACCGGCAGTCCGTCCCCGCCGGTCGGCCTGGGCGGTCAGGGTGAGGGATCGGTCACCAGCATCCCCACCGTGGTGTTCGTCTTCACGCTGTTGATCACCGGCATCCTGGTCGCCCGCAAGGTGCGCGGGGGGATCCTGATCGGACTGATCACCGGCACCGTGGTCGCCGTCGTCATCGAGGCCATCTGGCATCTGGGGTCGGCCACCGAGAAGCCCGGCGGGTGGGGGCTGTCGGTGCCGACGCTGAGCGGGTCCCCGTTCGCCGTCCCCGACCTCTCGCTGGTCGGTGCGTTCAGCCTGGACAGCTTCGGACGCATCGGCATCCTGGCCGCGGTGATGCTGGTGTTCACCCTGGTGTTCACCAACTTCTTCGATGCCATGGGCACCTTCACCGGTCTGTCCCGGCAGGCCGGCGTCGCCGATGAGCACGGCAACTTCCCGCGGCTGCAGTCGGCGCTGGTCGTCGAGGGCGCCGGCGCGGTGGTCGGTGGTGCCGCCTCGGCATCGTCGAACACGGTGTTCATCGAGTCCGGTGCCGGTATCGGCGAAGGCGCACGTACCGGGCTGGCCAGCCTGGTCACCGGCGGATTGTTCCTGGCCGCAATGTTTCTCACGCCGCTGGCCGCCATCGTCCCGACCGAGGTCGCCGCCGCCGCGCTGGTCATCGTCGGCGCCATGATGGCCTCGCATCTGCGGGAGATCGACCTCGCCGACTTCTCCATCGCGCTGCCGGTGGTGCTGACCGTCGCGGTGATGCCGCTGAGCTACTCGATCGCCAACGGTATCGGTGTCGGCTTCATCTCCTGGGCCGTCGTACGGACGGCGGCGGGCAAGGGCCGTGAGGTCAGCCCGCTGCTGTGGGTCGTCGCGGCGGGCTTCCTGCTGTACTTCGCGCGCGGCTGGGTGGACTCCCTGATCGGGGTGTGAGGTCGTCGACGACGTAAAGCCCGGCCGGCGAGCGCATATCGTCCGGCTCGCGGTGCTGGCCGTGTTCCTGCTGGGGCTCTGGTACCTGATCGGTGTCGCCCGCGTTCTCGACCTTGAGGCGATCCGCGATGCGGTCGCCGCCACCGGGCCGGCCGCCCCGCTGGTCTATGTGCTGGTGTCCGCGATCCTGGGCAGCGTATTCGTGCCCGGGCCGTTGCTGGCCGCCGGCAGCGGGCTGCTCTTCGGCCCGGTGCTGGGCACCTTCGTGACGCTGGGCGCCACGGTCGGCACCGCGACGATCGCCGGCCTGGCCGGGCGCCGGGCCGGGCGGGACAGCACCCGCGCCCTGCTCGGTGCGGACCGGGCAGAGCGCATCGACGCGCTGATCGCGCGGGGCGGGCTGTGGGCGGTGGTGGGCCAGAAATTCGTCCCGGGCATCTCCGACGCGATGGCGTCCTACGCATTCGGAGCCTTCGGAGTTCCGTTGTGGCAGATAATGATCGGGGCCTTCATCGGCTCGGCGCCGCGCGCGTTCGTCTACACCGCGCTCGGGGCGTCGGTGGGTGACCTGTCCACGCCGTTGGTCTACGTGGCCATCGCCGTGTGGTGCGCGACGGCCGTCATCGGCGCGTTCGCCGCCCACCGCGGCTATCGGACCTGGCGCGCCGGCCGCACCGACCCGGCCGAGTAACGCACCGAACGGACCCCGGTTCGCATGTTCGCCGCGACTCACGCATGATCGGGGCATGCAACGGGACGTCGCGGCCGAACTCGAGGTCGAAATCAATGCTCCGACGACCCTCGAATTCCAGATCGCGGTGGCGCCGCACCCCGGCGCCCAGGTGACCGAGTCGCTGAGCTTCGTCCTGGACGGCCGGCCGATCGAGGCACTGGAGATCAGCGGTACCCATGGCAACCGCATCCACAAATTCGATGCCGGGGTCGGCCATCTCCGGGTCGACTACTCGGCCACCATCGTCGGTTATGCCGATCCGCCGCCGGTCACCGAATACGACCAGTCGATGTATCTGCGCCCCAGCCGCTACGCGGAGTCCGACAAGCTCTTCGGTTTTGCCGGAACCGAATTCGGCCAGCTCAACGACTCGGCGACCCTGCTGGAGCGCGTCTCCTCCTGGGTGGGTCAGCGCCTGCAGTACGTGCCGGGATCCAGCGACCCGATCGACGGCGCGGTCGACACCATGCTGGCCGGGGCCGGCGTGTGCCGCGACTACGCCCACCTGGTGGTCGCCCTGCTGCGCGCGGTGAAGGTCCCCGCCCGGCTGGTCTCGGTGTACGCACCGGGGTTGTACCCGATGGATTTCCACGCTGTCGCCGAAGCGTTCGTCGACGGGCAGTGGCGGGTGGTGGACGCCACGCTGCTGGCCCCGCGCGACAGCCTGGTGCGCATCGCCACCGGACGCGACGCCGCCGACACCGCCTTCCTGGACAACCACAACGGAGCGATCTTCCTCAGCCTGCTCAATGTCCGTGCCGTCACCGACGGGATGCTGCCATCGGATTCGCCGGCCGAATTGGCGACACTGCACTGACCGGATCGGCCAGCACCGCAACGGTGTTGTGGCTGCCGGTCGTCACGTAGACCGCGCCGCCGCCGGGGCTGACCGCGATACCGCACGGCCCGCCCCCGACCGTGACGGTGGTGGTGACGATCGCGGTGGCAGCGTCGATCACCGACACGGTGCCGTCGAAGCGGTTGGCGACGTACACCGTGGACCCGTCCGGGCTGACCGCAATGCCCAGCGGCCCCTCTCCGACCGTGACGGTGCCGGTGACGACGTGGGTGGTGGTGTCGATGATGCTCACCGATCCGGGGCCCGCACCCGCCGAACCCACGTACACGGTGCCCCCGTCCGGACTGACCGCCACCGCGCAGGGTTCGTTGCCCACCGGGATGGTGGCGATGACGGTGTGGGTGGCGGTGTCCACGACCGAGACGGTGCCGTCGGACCCCATCGAGTAGCCATTGTTGGTCACGTACAACCGATTTCCCGCGCGGTTGACCACGGCCCGCAGCGGTGCGGACCCGACGGCCACGGTGGCGGCGACCCGCAGTGTGGTGGTGTCGTACACCGCCACCAGGTTGGCGGTATCGCAGACCGCGTAGAGCCGGTGCCCGGACGGGCTGATCGCCAACGACCGTGGCCGGGGTTGCTGCTCGATATCGGCGATGACGGTCCGGGCGGAGGCGTCGATCACCGAGATGACGCCGTCACCGCTGCGCGCGACATAGGCCACCGATCCCCCGGGGTGCAGCACCACCGACGCCGGATCGGAGTCGATACCGATGGTCGATGTGGTGGCCTCGGCGTCGGTGTCCACCACGGACACGTCCGAGCTGTTCACGTTGGCCACATAGAGCTGGGATCCACTCGGGCTGACCGCCAGGTCGAGCGGGTGGCTGCCCACGGCAATGGTGGTGACAACGCTGAGCATCGCGGACCTCCTCCGGTCGGGGGGTGACGGCGGGCAAATATGCCGTCTTTCGCACTGTGCCCGCGTCCTGGCAAACAGTCACGAGTAGCCGGGTACCTGCATCCGGGAGAACGTGCCGCACTTCACGAATGTCATACAGTTGAGACAACGACACATGTCAGGGTTATTCTTGATCCGATATCGGGTCAGGAGATCGGGTGCACGCAGAGTTCAGCGGCGAATCCATCGATGAGTTGCTGAACCGGGCAATACAGGCCAGCAACCAGGGTGACCTGAGCGGCGCGACGGTGCTGGCGAATCGAGTCCTCGCGGTGGACAGCTTCAACCAGGACGCCGAGGACCTGTTGTCCGCGCGGGACAACCACGGCGAGCTACGCCGCCTGACCCTGCTGTTCATCGACCTCGTCGACTCCACGGTGCTGTCCGACCGGGTGGAGCCGGAAACCTACCGGACCCTGATGATCAGCTATCGCAACCAGGTGATCAAGCTGATCGGCCACTACGAGGGCCGCATCGACTCGGTGAAGGGCGATGGGCTGCTGGCGGTGTTCGGCCACCCCAAGGCGCTGGAGGACGATGCGCATCGCGGCGTATCGGCCGCGCTGGACATCACCAGAGCGGTGCAGCGGCTCAGCGCGCAGGCCGAGCGCAAGTTCGGCGTCACCTTGGATGCGCGCATCGGTGCGCACCGCGGGCTGGTCTACCTGGACACCAAGGCCGACGATGTGTACGGCTTCGCGGTCAACCTGACGCAGCGAATCTCCGGTCTGGCGCAGCCCGGGACCGTCGCGGTGTCCGAGGCGATCGCGACGCTGGTGTCGAACACGTTCGAGCTCAAGCGATTTCCCGCCGCCCACGTAAAGGGCGTGGCCGACCCGGTGTCCTATCGCCAGGTGGTCGGCGAGCGGGTCACGACGCCGGTGAGAAAACCCGCCCTGGTGGGTCGCGCCGTCGAACAGGCACGCCTGCACCAGGTGTGGAACACGGTGCGGCAGTCGCGGTCCGGTTCGGCCGGGGTGGCCCTGCGCGG
Source organism: Mycobacterium sp. P4_H6 (assembly GCF_056400845.1). Classification (NCBI taxonomy): domain Bacteria; kingdom Bacillati; phylum Actinomycetota; class Actinomycetes; order Mycobacteriales; family Mycobacteriaceae; genus Mycobacterium; species Mycobacterium sp. P4_H6. The sequence continues at coordinate 79,952 of NZ_JBFUKN010000005.1, forward strand.
CGAGGCCGGTATCGGCAAGACCCGCCTCGCGCAGGCGACCGCGGATCTGGTCGAGGAGGCCGGCGGCCGGGTGATCGAGCTGCGCGGGTCACCGTTGCACCGCGACGCCGGCCTGCACCCGGTCCGGCGGCTACTCGAACGCCGCTGCGGGGTGACCCATGTGACCAGCGGCGTCGAGCGGTTGCGGCTGCTGGAAGCCGAGGTCGCCGGCCGAGGCTTGGACCCGGGAACGACCGTCCCGTTGCTGGCACCGGTGTTGGGGGTGGGTCCCCAATACGGATACACCCGCGCCGCCGTCGAGGGCCGGGCGCTGTACCAGATGATCGCCGCAGGCGTGCACGACTACATCGAGGCCTGTCTGGGTGACCGGCCGGGCATGATCCTCGCCGAGGACGTGCACTGGTTCGACCCGTCGACCACCGAGATCGTCGGCGCGCTGTTGGCCTCGCCCGTCGGCCGGCATCTGGTGGTGATCACCGGGCGCCCCCGCGACTGGCCGCAGAGCGACTGGCCGGTGGAGCTTCTGGAGCTCGGACCGTTGACCGACGACGAGGCCGATGAGTTGATCAGGACCCTCAACCCGGAGGTGTCGCCCGCCCAGCGGTCCCGGGTCCGGGCCCGTTGCGACGGGGTGCCGTTCTACCTGGAGCACGTGGTGGCGGCCGTCGACATCGCCGCGCCCGAGTCGCAGGTCCCCGATGTGCTCTACTCCCCCTTGGCCGCTCAGTTACACGCGCACACCGACGCGGTACCCGTCATCGAGGCCGCCGCGGTGATCGGGCGCAGCGGGGAGCTGGCGCTGCTGCGATCGGTTGTCGGCGCTGACGGGCTGGATGTCGATGATGTGGTCGGCACGCTCGCGCAGACGGGGGTGTTCGTCCTCGACGATGAGCACCGGTGGCGATTCCGGCATGAACTGATCCGCGAGGTCGCCAACGAACTGGCGCCGCCCAATAGACGCCAGGACCTGCACGCCCGCACCGGGGACGCCATGGTCACGGTCGTCAGCGGCGCGGAACCGGACTGGCCCGTGGTGGCCGGTCACTACACGCAGGCCCATCAGTTCGAGGCCGCCGTGCGCGCCTACCGGCAGGCCTCGATCGCCGCGCGCAACCGCGGTGCGCTACCGGAAGCCACCATCCTGCTGTCGAATGCCGTTGAGCAGTCTGATCATTGCGCACCGGGCCCGGACCGGGACCGCACCGAGATCGCCGTCCGCCTCGAGCGGGGTTTCCTGGCAAGCGCCATGGAGGGCAGCTGGAGCGGCACCGGACCGGCCGATTTCGAACGCTGCCTGACGCTGGCGCTCGACGGCGGTTACGACGACGAACTCTTCGACACGCTCTCGGCGCTCATCGGGTACTACGTGCCGCGCGCCGAACTGCGCCGTGCCCGCAATCTGCTCGATTCGCTGTCGGACCGGCTCACCGCGGACCGGCCCTGGAGCTATCCGGCCGTCGAATCCTCCTTGGGTTCGGTGCTGTGGATGCAGGGCGAGTTCACCTCTGCCCGAAAGCATCTGGGAAACGYGCTGATAAAGGGTCGCGACGCCGATCCCGCCGTGCTGAACAGTGCGTGGTGGGTGTCGGTCGATCCGGTGTCGGTGGCCCACGTGTTCCTGGCGCTGACGGCGATGGTCAACGGCGATCTCGCGACCGCCGAGCACGAGATCGCCGAATCATCGCGCCGCTGCGAGCAACTGGGCTTCCCACAGAACGCCCAGAACCGGGTGCACACCTTCTACATGGAGATCTGGGTTCAGCTGGAGTTCGGCCGTCTCGATGAGGCGTCCACGGTGTCCGGACGCCTGCGTGAACTGAGTACGTCGGCCGGCCTGGACTTCTGGCGCTTCGTCAGCACCACCGTGCACGCCAACATACGAGGGCGGACTGCCCTGCAGAACGGGGCCGACGCCGAAGCCCTGTCCCACGCCGCCCGCAAGCTCTCCCAGCTCGTCGACGGCGCGCGTCAGCTGAATCTCAACGCCTACTTGACGTTCCACGATGCACTGATCGCGCGCCTGTTGCTGGCCGCGGGCGCGGCGGATGCGGCCCGGCAGCGTCTGGACGCCGCGCTCGCGCACACCGCCCGGACCGAGATGAACTTCTACGACGCGGAACTGATCCGGATCCGGGCGCACTGTCTGCCCGACGAATCGTCCCGGCTGGCGGCGATCGAGGCCGCACTGGCGTTGGCACACCGGCAGGGCGCGGCACTGTTTGAGCTGCGCTGCCTGCTCGATCTGGTCGCCCGCGGTGCGCGGGACCGCCGCGCCGACCTCGCAGCGACGGTTCAGGCCTTCCCGGCCGGCGCCGAGCTGCCGGAACTGTTCCTGGCCCGGAAGATACTGGACCCCGCGATCGGTTGACCGCGCTTCGGCAGGTAGCGCTCGTCGATCGCGGCCGGCGTCTCGGCGCCGCTCAGCAGCACCTCGATGTTCCCGGCCACATCGGGTCGCTCCCGGCGCTGGACGGCCTTCACCAGCCGGGGGAAGGTGCCCAACGCCGATGCCGGCGGGTCCAGGTACCAGGCTCCGATCGCGGCGGTCCAGGCCGCCTGGTTGACCTCCTGCTCCTTGACCCGGTCCGGATTCATCGCGGCGTAGACGGCCGACAGCCAGGCCGACCGGCGCAGTTTGGTCAGCATGTACTGCAGGATCAGGACCTCGCTGGGCACCAGCCTGCGCATCCAGATGACCGCCGGGGAGACCGTCTCGACCTTGTCCAGCATCCCCGGGATCTGCGAGCACAGCAGGGCGTTCACGCGATTGAAGTCGGCTTCCAGCGGGCTCAGCGCCTGCCCCGGGGCGGCCATCAGGGTGGCCGGGGCCAGGTCGAAGGTGATGTGGGCGTTCAGACCGGCCAGCATGTGCTGCAGCATGGTCGCGCGATCGTTCTTGTCGCCGACGAATGCGACCTCCCACGGCAGGGTGGGTCCGCGTGTGTCGACCGGATGGAAATAGGTGTTGAGCGCGTCGAAATAGCGCCTCGCGAACTCGACGTCCATTCGTTCCATGCGGGGGCCGTCGTCGAATTCTCCGGCGATGATGGCTTCCCGGATTCCCAGCGTCACCCGCTTGTAGAGGACGGCGAAATAGCCGATTTTGCTGCCGACCGCGATCGACCATTCCAGCACCGTGTCGATATTGCGCAGAACGTCGTCGATGGTGTCGGCCTGCGGCAGTGGCGCGAGTACGGCCTGCGGCTGTGAAGTCATGCGTTTGGTTCCCCCGTGAACGCGATACGACAGCCGGCGGCCCGTCGTCGAGAAGATCTCCCGTCGAGATCATCACATGGTGCGACAACCCCGGCAACCAATTCGCTTATGTGTCAGGCTGAGCCGATGGCGGGGGCAGCAGAGGCACGGTGGACGGACGACTTTCTGGACAGCATGCGCGATATCGGTGACCCGGTCGCCGATATCGCTGTGGCGCAGGTGCTCCGGCGCGGCGGGATCGACGAGGTGAACGCGGCCATGCACACCCTGGTGCGCGCCGATCAGCAAGTGCCCCAAGAGTTGCCGGAAGAGCTCAAGGCATACCTGGCCCAGACGCTGGAGCTTCCCACGTGGGYCGATCAGGACAAGATCGCGCGCGGCCAGCAAGTCTTCGAGAAGTGGGGCATCTACATCGCACTGTGCCTGTACTGCGCGTCCCTCCCGTCGTCCTACGCCGCCGCCAACGGGGTGCAGGTGCTGCATCTGACGGCCCGCCTGGACACCGATCCGCAACGACGCATCCTGGAGACCGGACAGTTCCTGTTCGACGTGCTCTCCGACGGCGGTTTCGGGCCGAATGGTAAGGGTCGCAGAACAATTCAGCGGGTTCGGCTGATGCACGCCGCGGTGCGGCAGCTGATCGCGACGCGCAGCGAGACAAAACCCGAACTCTGGAAGCCGGAATGGGGAACCCCGCTCAACCAGGAGGATCTGGCCGGCACATTGCTGGCCTTCTCCTGCGTGGTCATCGAACCCCTGCGCCGCCTCGGTGTCCGCCTGAGCAAAGGCGATATCGAAGGTTATGTGCATTTGTGGAATGTGGTCGGCCACCTGCTCGGCGTCCGCGAAGATTTGCTCGCGGCCGACGCCGAGGAGGCGACGGCCTTGATCGGGGCCATCGAACGCCGGCAATTCCGGAAATCCGACGAAGGGGTGGCGCTCACCGGGGCGCTGCTGAAACTGTTGGACGAATTGACCCCGGGATATCAATTCGACGACACCATTCCCGGGCTGGTGCGCCATCTGATCGGTGAGGACACCGCGGATCTGCTGAAGGTTCCGAAATCCGACACCTTCGATCAATTGAGTTTCTTCGCCCGGGCCGTCGACTGGTTTCTCAGCCATGTGCTGCGCAGGCGCGAGCGCGAGCTGGCGCGCTATCACCTCATGTCCACACTCGCCCGCCCGTTCGGGATCGATCTGCTGCGGCAGATCTACACGGTCCAGACGCGCGGCAAATCGGCGCCGTTCGACATCCCCGACCGGCTGGCGCGGCGCTGGGAACTGTCTCCGTAGCGTTGGTGAGGGCAGGCTGTCCTGCCATCGGCAGCGCGAATCTGGTAAAAATTAAGTACCTCTAAACATGATCAGGAGAGCGACCGGACGTGCCCGACTCTTCAGCGGCCACGGTCGTCACCCCTAATCACCAGCAGCGACGCGGCGGCATCGCCGGTTTCATCCGCAAGTTCGCCATCCTCATCATCATCGGCTGGATCGGGATCGTCGCGCTGCTCAGCCTGACGGTGCCGCCGCTGGAGACCGTCGGCCAGATGCGCTCGGTGTCGATGACACCGGAGTACGCCCCGTCGGTGATCGCCAGCAAGCGGGTCGGCCAGGTCTTCGACGAGTACAAGTCGGACAGTTCGGTGATGGTCGTCCTGGAGGGCGAACAGCGCCTGGGCGCCGATGCGCACTACTGGTACAACGACATGGTCGATCGGCTGCTGGCCGACACCACCCACGTCGAGCATGTGCAGGACTTCTGGGGCGACCCGCTGACCGAGGCCGGGGCGCAGAGTTCGGACGGGTTGTCCGCCTACGTGCAGGTGTATCTGGCCGGCAACATGGGCGAGTCGCTGGCCAACGAGTCCGTGGAGGCCGCGAAGAAGATCATCGAGGCCGAACCGCCGCCGCCGGGGGTCAAGGTCTATGTGACCGGCATGTCGGCGCTGGCCGCCGATCAGCAGATCTCCGGTGACCGCAGCGTCAAGATCATCGAGGGCGCCATCTTCGTCGTGATCATCACGATGCTGCTGCTGGTATATCGCTCGATCGTCACCACGATCCTGGTGCTGGTCATGGTGGTGCTGGGGCTGACCTCTGCGCGCGGCGTCGTCGCGTTCCTGGGCTATCACGAACTGATCGGGCTCTCCACCTTCGCCACCCAGCTCCTGGTGACGCTGGCGGTGGCCGCCGCCACCGACTACGCGATCTTCCTGATCGGCCGATATCAGGAGGCGAGATCGGTCGGCGAGGACCGGGAATCGGCCTATTTCAGCATGTTCCACGGCACCGCCCACGTGGTGCTGGGCTCGGGCCTCACCATCGCCGGCGCCATGCTGTGCCTGCACTTCACCCGGCTGCCGTACTTCCAGACCCTGGGTGTGCCGATGGCCTTCGGCATGGTGGTGGTGGTCTTCGCCGCCCTCACCCTGGGCCCGGCCATCGTCACCGTCGCCAGCCGCTTCGGCAAGGTCCTGGAACCCAAGCGCGCCATGCGCATCCGCAGCTGGCGCCGGGTCGCCGCCGTGGTGGTGCGCTGGCCCGGTGCGGTGCTGCTGGCCACCATCGCGCTCTCGCTGATCGGCCTGCTGGCACTGCCGGGTTATCAGACCAACTACAACGACCGCAATTACCTGCCGCAGGATCTGCCCGCCCAGCAGGGATTCGCGGCCGCCGAGCGGCACTTCGGCGTGGCCCGGATGAACCCCGAATTGCTGCTCATCGAGACCGACCGCGATCTGCGCAACTCGGCGGACTTCCTGGTGATCGACAAGATCGCCAAGGCCGTCTTCAAGGTGCCCGGCGTCGGCAACGTGCAGACCATCACCCGCCCGTCGGGCGAGCCGCTGGAGTTCAGCACCATTCCCGCCCAGATGAGCATGGGTGGCGCGAATCAGAAGATGAACCAGAAGTACCAGGAAGACATGTTCGCCAACATGCTGGTGCAGGCCGAGGACATGCAGTCCACCATCGACACGATGAACCGCATGGTGTCGCTGATGGGTGAGATGAGCGCGACGACGCACAGCATGGTCGGCAAGACCGAGGACATGGCCGTCGACGTCGCGGAACTGCGCGACAACATCTCGAACTTCGACGACTTCTTCCGGCCGATCCGCAACTACTTCTACTGGGAACCGCACTGCTACAACATCCCGCTGTGCTGGTCGATGCGATCGATCTTCGACGCTCTCGACGGCACGGACCGGCTGACGACCCAGTTCGAGGCGGTGATCCCGGACCTGCGTCAGCTCGATGCGCTGATGCCGCAGATGCTGGAGACGATGCCGGCGCAGATCGCGACGATGGAGTCGTCACGCGACATGATGCTGCGGATGTATCAGACCCAGAAGGGCATGCAGGATCAGGGCATGGCGATGTCGGAGAACCAGCACGCCATGGGCGAGGCGTTCAACGACGCCAAGAACGACGACACCTTCTACCTGCCGCCGGAGACCTTCAACAACGAAGATTTCAAGCGCGGCATGGACAGCTTCATCTCCCCCGACGGTAAATCGGTGCGGTTCATGATCTCTCACCAGGATGATCCGCTGACCCCCGACGGCATCAAGCTGATCGACGAGATCAAGACGGCGGCCAAGGAAGCCGTGAAGGGCACTCCGCTGGAGGGGTCGAAGATCTATCTGGCCGGCACCGCGGCGGCCTTCAAGGACATGCAGGAAGGCAACAACTGGGATCTGGTCATCGCCGGCATCGCGGCGCTGAGCCTGATCTTCATCATCATGTTGCTGATCACCCGTGCGTTGGTGGCCGCGGCCGTCATCGTCGGCACCGTGGTGGTGTCGCTCGGTGCATCCTTCGGTCTGTCCATTCTGGTCTGGCAGCACATCATGGGTGTCGAGTTGCACTTCATGGTGATGGCCATGGCGGTGATCGTGCTGCTCGCCGTCGGCGCGGACTACAACCTTCTGCTCGTGGCGCGGATGAAGGAGGAGATCCCGGCCGGTTTGAACACCGGCATCATCCGCGCGATGGGTGGCACGGGTTCGGTGGTGACGGCCGCCGGCCTGGTGTTCGCCTTCACCATGATGGCGATGTTCGTCAGCGAGATGACGGTGGTGGCACAGGTCGGCACCACCATCGGTCTGGGTCTGCTGTTCGACACGTTGGTGATCCGGTCGTTCATGACACCGGCCATCGCCGCGCTGATGGGCAAGTGGTTCTGGTGGCCGCAGCGGGTCCGGCAACGGCCCGCACAGCCGGTGACGCCCCCGAAACCACTGGAGCCCGCCCAGTAGCTGCCGTCCCGATCGTGCAGTTTCAGCAAATGTCCAATAGCTCACATATCGGGTCGGGCAAGGCCGTTCATGACGGGTAACCCCTGCCGGAGGCTACCGAAACGGCACTTCAGCGAATACTCTGCTGGGCTAATGTTCGTGTTGCCGCGTACGATTTCGACGGGACTGCCCGCGCGGGGCGCTGCACGAGACCACACGGAGGCCGGATGAGCGTCGAGGACTCCGCGCGCACCGCCTCGTCCACGGCGGAATGGTCCGACGAAGACGACGCCGCGGGCAGCATGCAGCACCTGCTGCGCGCGGTGCAGGAACTCTCCCTGGCCCGCACCCTGCCCGAGATCCAGCAGATCGTGCGCGCCGCGGCGCGTGCGCTCACCGGATGCGACGGCGCCACGTTCGTGCTGCGGGACAACGGCATGTGTTACTACGCCGACGAGGATGCCATCGCCCCGCTGTGGAAGGGCAGCCGTTTCCCGATGGAGACGTGCATCAGCGGCTGGACCATGCTCAACCGGCAGGCAGCGGTGGTCCAGGACATCTACAAGGATGACCGCATCCCGCACGAGGCCTACCGTCCGACCTTCGTGCAGAGCCTGGTGATGGTGCCCATCCGCAAGCTCGATCCGGTCGGCGCGATCGGCAATTACTGGGCCGATGAGCACATGCCCACCGAGCGGGAAGTGTCGTTGCTGCAGGCGCTGGCCGATGCCACGTCGGTCGCCATGGAGAACGTGCAGATCTCCGCCGAGCTCGAACAACGGGTGCTCGACCGCACCGCCGATCTGGAGCGGGTCAGCAACGAGATGCTGCAGCTCTCGGTCACCGACGATCTGACCGGCGTGACCAATCGGCGCGGTTTCTACCTGCTGGCCGAATCGGTGTTGTTGGCCGCCCGCCGCGACGGACTCGACTGCCTGTTCGGCTTCATCGATGTGGACGGCCTGAAGAAGGTCAACGACCGTCAGGGCCACGTCGTCGGGGACGCCCTCATCATCGATGTGGTCCAGGTCCTGCGGGCGACGTTGCGCACGTCCGACGTGCTGGCCCGGTTGGGCGGTGACGAGTTCTGTGTGCTGGCCGTCGGCGCGGACCGTGACCCGGCCGCCCTCAAGGCGCGGATCACCGCGGCGATGCAGGATTTCAACGACACCGAGGTCCGCTCCTACGAGGTGTCCACCAGCATCGGGCTGATGGCCGTGCCCGCCGGTGACACCAGCACGGTCGACGAGCTGCTGGCGCGCGCCGATGAGCTGATGTACGAGGAGAAGAAGGCCCGCCCGGCTTAGGTCGTGATGAACGCGACGGCCGCGTCCAGGGCCGGGCGATGCCGCAGGATGCGGTAGTGCGCCAGCCGTCCCAATCCCTTGGTGGTGTGCAGCTTGGCGTTCGGCCAGGCGGCGACGATCTCCTCGCTGTATCCGTACGGGCTGTCCGGATCGTCGGGGTCGTGGATGACCAGCAGCGGCGGATTCTCCGGTCGGTCGGCCACCGCGGAGATGTCGGTGTCGAACAGCGGCATCTTGAGCTTCTGGTCCAGCCGGCGGTGCAGGCCGTCCCGGATGCGCGGGCCGAAGCCGTGGCGTTGGGTGAAAACGTCGAGATACCAGGAGAAGTCGCCCATCGGCGCCAGGAACACCAGGCGTTGCGCGGCGGCTCCCCAGGACACCGCCAGCGAGGTGGCCTTGGCGCCGAGCGAGTGCCCGACGATGGCGTGCGCGGGGCCGAACGCGTCGACGACGGCGTGCACGGCCCGGGCGCACTCCACGACGGTGGTGCGGCCCGGGGCCAGCGCCCCGGGATCGGATCCGTTGTGGCTGGGCAGATCGAAGGCGATGACACGGTGGCCGGCCTCGACGAGGGGTTTGACGAACACGCCCAGGTGGGCCTGACAGCCTCCCCAGCCGTGCACCAGATACACCGGGTCGCCCTCACCCCAGGACTCACCGATGATCCGGTTACCGTCCCAGGCCGCTTCGACGGGTTGACTCGCGGGGACACCCGGCGGCATCCGCAGACTCATCTCGACCGCCGGCGGGGTGCACCACAATTCGGTGGCCCACCGGGCGCCCTCGCCGGGCGCGAACCGTTCGAGCAGATCGAACCGTTCCCGCACATGGGTGGCGATCGGTGGCTCGACGCCGGAGCCGGCCTGGCTCGGGTCGCTTTCGGGCTCAGTCATGTGGGTCCCCCATGTGCGTCACCTTAGTGATCCCGTATTGCTAGCCCGCCGCTGGAGCGGGATAGCTCAGGTAGTGCGCCAGCACCGGACCGAGCCACTCGACGAGTTCGCGGTCCGGCATCCGGGCCAGTGGCGGGGTGCCGAGGATGTGGCGCGAGACGGCAACGCCGAGCAACTGTGCGCCGATCAAGGCCGCTCGTTCGGCGGGCCGGTCCGGCACGATCGCGGCCAGGGCCGGGGCCACCTGTGCGGCAAAGACTTCGAGCAAGGCGTCGGCGGCTCCCCGGTGGGTGGCGGCGGCCCGCAGCAGCGGCAGAAACGGGCCGTCGGGCGCCCAGACCTCGACGAACATCGGGATCACCAGTGCGGCGATATCGGCAGGGGCCACGCCGGTCAGATCCGGGAAGGTGATGTCCAGTTGGGTCGCCGCCGCGAACAGGCCGGCCTTGTTGCCGAAGTAGTGCATCACCAGCGCCGGGTCGACCGCCGCCGCCGCCGCGACGGACCGGATGGTGGTGCGCTCGAACCCCTGCTCGCCGAACTGTGCTTGCGCGGCGGCCAGGATGCCGGCCTTGGTGGCCTCACCGTCGCGCGGTCTCGTTGCCATGCCGTGCAGCTTATTCAACAACTGTTGACACAGGCAATGGTCGGGCCTAACGTCGAGTTCAACAGTTGTTGAACTCAGTCGCAGGAGGTTCGTGTGACCGTCACCGCCATCCAGATCGGCCTCGATCCCGACGTCATCGACGTGACATCCCCCGACTTCGCGCGGTTCCCCGGGCTGACCAGAGAGAAGCTGCGCGCCGCCAACGATGACAACGTCGCCGGTCTGCGGGCCGCCGGCTACGTGGTGGACAACTGCCTCATCCCGTTCGGTGAGGCGGGGACGGCGAAGGCCCTGGAGCAGTTGGAGGCCGGCAACTACGACGCCGTGCTGATCGGCGCCGGGATCCGTCTGGTGGCCGGCAATACGCTGCTGTTCGAGTCGATCGTCAACGCCGCCCACGTCACCCAGCCGGGCTGCCGGTTCGTGTTCAACAAGGAGGCGGTGTCCACGCCGGACGATATCCGCCGTTGGTATCCGAGCCCGGAGGCGGTGCCAGCCCGATGAACTCTGTCGATGTGATCGTCGTGGGCGCCGGACCGTGCGGCCTGACGGCGGCCGGCGACCTCGCCCGTGCCGGTCGCTCGGTGGTGGTGCTGGAGCGCTGGCCGACGGTGAACCCGTCCAGCCGGGCGTTCGTCACCATGGCCAGGACGCTCGAGGTGCTCGACGCCCGCGGGCTGGCCGACGACCTGTTGGCCGGCGCGCACCGGACGCCGGGGGTGACCATCTTCGGTGGCGCGCGCATCGATCTCACCCACCTGGATTCCGCCTATCCGTTCGCGATGATCACCCCGCAGACCAATGTCGATGCGGCCCTTGATCGTTACGCCTCCGCGCAGGGCGCCGATGTGCAGCGCGGCTACGAGGTCGTTTCGCTGACGCAGGACGGCGACGGGGCGACGGTGACCGCGCGGTCCCGCGCCGATGGCAGCGACACCTCCTGACGGGCTCGGTTCGTGGTGGCCGCCGACGGTGCGCACAGCACGGTACGGACGTTGATCGGCGCGGACTTTCCAGGAAAGACCATCCTGTCCTCGGTGGTGCTGGCCGATGTGAAACTTGCGCACGGACCATCCGGCGATGGGCTGACGCTGCGCAGCACGCCGGAGGAGTTCGCGTTCCTGGCGCCCTATGGGGACGGTTGGTACCGGACCATGCTGTGGGACCGCGGCTTTCAGGTCGCCGACGATGTCCCGGTCGAGGACGCCGAGATCATCGACGTGCTGAAGCGCGCCACGGGTAGGGACCTGGGCATCGTCGAGGTCAGTTGGAAGTCGCGATTCCATTGCGATGAAAGACAAGTCACGCAGTACCGGCACGGTCGGGTGTTCCTGGCCGGGGATGCCGCGCACGTGCACTCCCCCATGGGCGGGCAAGGCATGAACACCGGCATTCAGGACGCGGCCAACCTGGCATGGAAGCTCGACGCCGTGCTGGGCGGTGCTTCTGAGGCCGTGCTGGACACCTATCACGCGGAAAGTCATCCGATCGGTAAGCGGGTGCTACGGCAGTCCGGGCTGATGGCGCGTGGGGTGACGCTGCATCCGCGGGTCGCTCGGGGGTTGCGGAACGTCATTGCCCCGCGGCTACTTCGGGTCCCCGCGGTACGGGATGCGGTGGCGGGCAGCTTCTCCGGTATCGGATTGCGGTACGGGCGGACGGGAGTGCGCGCGGCGCAGATCCCACTGGTGTCCGGAACGTTGACCGGGCTGCAGCGGACACCGGGTTTCGTGTTGGTGCGTGAACGCGGGGCTGCGCCGGTGGAGGTTTCTGGTCGGCTGCAGGTTGAGCGGACCGATGACGGTCCGGCCGTGCTGGTGCGGCCCGATGGGTATGTGGCGTGGACCGGATCGTCTTCGGATCGCGAGGGGTGGGATGCGTGTCTGACGCGGTGGACCGGTGCGGTTCAGCGGTCTGAGGCCGCGGCCCGACACACCCGGTAGCACTCGAAGGCGACCAAGACGGCGTGCAGCGGACCCCACTCCCCCGGAATGTAGTCGCGCGCCTGCACCAAATGGTCCGCCAGTTCTGGTGATTCGTCGTGGAGGATTCTGCGGGCGCGCCGTGCGTGGAAGGTGTCCGACGCGATCTTGATGACCGGGCTACCGGCCATCAACGGCACCGAGTACTTGATGTTCTCGACGGTGGTCGTCGACTGGTCCTCGATCACCACGTTGTGCGCCGGCACCCCGAGTTGGTGGACTGCGTAGTCGGCCATCATCTGTGCCTCCGGAAGCTTGCTGCGCACGGCACCGCCGGAGAACACGAACCGCGCACGATCGGGATCGGTGGAGCGCACCGCGATGCGTACCCGCCAGCGGTGCAGGATCGGCAGAGGATTTCCCAGCACCAGCACGCACTCACCAGTAAGGATCTGCCGGGGGTTGGTGGCTCCGGTCGGCAGCGCGGATCTGGACGCTCTCCACGTGCTCCACTCGGCCCATCCGAACCCCACGGTCAAAGCTGCCGCCGTTACCGCGGCCCAGCTTTTACCGGCAGTCATCGACCCATTCGATCACAACCGCAGGTCAACTCTCACACCTAGTTCGTCGTGGGAGGTGGTGGTTCGTACGGTGTGTACCACCACCATTGCGCGCGTTCCCCGGTCGGGCCTGTGCACGGTGGTACGTCGGGTGGGGGTTTGGTGGGTGGTCGGGCCAGTGATCGGTTGGTGAGGGGTTCGCCCTCGCTGTCGGTGACTCGTAGTGTCTCGGCGGGCCCGGTGATCGTGATGCCGCCGCGGTGATGCATGCGGTGGTGGAACGGGCAGAGCAGGACCAGGTTGGACAGCTCGGTGGCCCCGCCGTTTTCCCAGTGCACCAGGTGATGGGCATGCAGGCCGCGGGTGGCCCCGCAACCCGGGACGACGCAGGTCTGGTCGCGGTGCTCCAGCGCGCGGCGCAGCCGGCGGCTGATSGYKCGGGTSGCCCGGCCSACCCCGATGGGTCGGCCGTGGCGTTCGAACCACACCTCACACGTSGCGTCACAGAGCAGGTAKCGGCGRTCMTCGGMGGTGAGGGTGGGGCCCAGATGCAGGGCGGCGACGGGTTTCTCGACATCGACATGSACKACSACGGTGGTGTGCTGSCCGTGCGGGCGCCGCCGCACTTCGCTGTCCCAGCCGGCCTCAACCAGGCTCATGAACGCATCCACCCCGTCCGGGAACGGCGGCGCCTGCTCAGAGATCTTTGGCTCGGCGTCGCCGTCGCGGGCCCAGCCGTCCTCGGGGTCGATGCTGTCGGCCGTGTCGTGGTCGCGTTTCCAGTCCGCGACCAATGCATCGCGGTGTGACTGTAGGCCGGCCTCGAATTTCGCGGCCTCCACYTTGGGCAGGGTGATCCGCCACGTGGTGGAGTCTTCGCCCTCGATGGCGGTGATCTTGCGTTTCGGTTCGGGCTTAACCTCGGGTTCGGGGCGGGGTTCCTGTTTGACCGCGGTGCGCAACTGGGTCACGGTGGCGTACTGCACCAGATGTGCGTAGTGCTCATCGCAGCCCTGGCCGCCATGTTCGGCGATCACCCCGAGCTGATCCAGCGACACCCGGCCTTCCTGTAACCCCGCGACGCAGCGTTCAAGTTCATCGATGCGATGAGCGATGGCGACCATGGTGTCGGCGTTACGCGGTGAGACACCGGTCTTCCAGGCCACCAACGCCTCCAGGGAACGACACCCCGTGGCACCCCACAACGCATTACCGTCGGCGGCGCCCCTGCCGTCGATCTCAGCAATGATCTCCACCAACCGACCATCGAGGGCATTACGCTGCCCGATCAGCTCACCCATCTCCTCGAACAACACCTCAATACGCCGCACCGGAGGCACGTGCTCGGCGTAAGCGGTTGTGGGAGGCGGCATATCACGATTCTAGAAGAGAGGTCCGACAAGTTCGGATAGCTTCGCAGGGGTACCGCGAGGAGGACTTCAATGAACCGCACGGCTTCGCACCGCCGGCGCCTGAAGTCGCTGCGCCGATCCCGCGTCCGCTCCTATACAGGCGGGTGGGCCGTGGTGACGGGCGCGGCCCGCGATGTCGGCCTGGGATACGCGTTCGCCCGGCAATTGGCCGCCGAAGGGTTGAACCTGATCATCGTCGACGTGCTCGAGGAGGATCTGACCGCACGGGCCGCCGAACTGCGCGCCGAGTTCGGTACCGAGGTGCGGGCCGTGGCGTGCGATATGGGCGATACCAACGCGATTGAGCAGATCGCAAGTGCCGCCGGCGCCGAGATCGATGTGCTGGTGTGCAATCACATGTTCACTCCCCCGGACACTCCGAAGATCCTGGACATGTCGCTCGATGTGCACCGCCGGATGATCGACATCAATGCCCGCGGCTACACCGACCTGGTGCACCGCTTCGGCAATCAGATGCGCGCCCGGGGCCGGGGGGCGATCATCATCGTGTCGTCAGGCGTCGGTCTGACGTCGAGTCCGTTCACCGGGGCGTACAGCGCGAACAAGGCGTTTCAAATCTGCCTCGGCGAGTCGCTCTGGTTCGAGCTGCTCGGCACTGGGGTCGACGTGCTGGTGATGGTGGGCGGTCTGATGAACACGCAGGGCGACCTCTTCGACACCTATCCGCAGTGGCTGATCTCCGAACCGCACGCGGTGGTGCGACGGGTCCTCAAGGCATTGGGCCGCAAACACATGCTGGTGCCGAGCCTGCCGAATCGGCTGTTCCTCCTCGCGCAGACCCGGCTCATGACGCGCCGGCGTGCAGTGATGACGATCGGACGTTTCCAGGCGAAGGGCCTCGGGAAATCGGACTGATCATCACGGTTTGACCACCGAGTGATTGCGAAGCGGTTTGTGGGTCGAGGCCGACGATCGAGGCACCGTAGGTTCTATAGGTGCACCGTCGGACGGCCCTCAAACTCCCGCTTCTCTTGGCAGCCGGCGCTGCACTGAGCCAGGTACCGATCGCGTCCGCGGCGGCACCCCGCTGGCCGGCGGACCGTGCGAACACCTGGTATCAGGCGCAGGGCTGGCTGGTCGGCGCCAACTACGTTCCCGTGACGGCYAGCAATCAGATCGAGATGTGGCAGGCGGGCACCTATGACCCGCGGCGCATCGACGGTGAATTCCAGCTGGCACGACGGGTCGGGATGAACACCATGCGGGTGTTTCTCCACGATCAGCTGTGGGCTCAGGACCGCGCCGGATTTCTGCGCCGCGTGCAGCAGTTCCTCAACATCGCCTCCAGCCGAGGTATCAAACCGCTGTTCGTGCTCTTCGACTCCTGCTGGGACCCGCATCCGAAGGTCGGTCCGCAGCGCGCGCCGACTCCAGGCGTGCACAACTCGGGCTGGGTTCAAGGGCCGGGCGCCGAGTTGATCGATGACCCCGCCTACCTTCCCGTGCTGCGCGATTACGTCACCGGGGTCATCGGAGCGTTCCGCGGAGACAGTCGCATCCTGGGCTGGGACCTCTGGAACGAACCGGACAACCCGGCCAGGCAGTACCGCAAGGTCGAACGCTCCGACAAGCAGCAGGTGGTCGCGAAGCTGCTGCCACAGGTCTTCGAGTGGGCGCGGTCGGTCGATCCCGTACAACCGTTGACCAGCGGTGTGTGGCAGGGCAATTGGGCCTCCGGTCGTCGCAGCGCCATCGCGTCGATCCAGCTCGACAACTCCGACGTCATCACGTTCCACAGCTATGGAACACCGGACCAATTCGACGCTCGCATAGATGAACTCGCCCCGTTGGGTCGCCCGATGATCTGCACCGAGTACCTGGCCCGCGAGGAAGGCAGCACCGTCGAGGGCATCCTGCCCATCGCGAAGAAACGCGGAGTCGGCGTCTACAACTGGGGGTTCATCGCCGGCCGCACTCAGACCTACCTGCCGTGGGACTCGTGGGACAAGCCGTACAAGGAAGCGCCCAAGACGTGGTTCCACGATCTGATCCAGCCGGACGGTAGCGCCTATCGTCCCAGCGAGATCGCGACCATCCAGAAGCTGACTGCCAAGGCGCCGCCGGCATGAGGCTGGGCGGTTAACCCAACGCCCTCGAACGCGGTTTGTTGATATCGGCAACTGGTGTGACCGGGTGAAGTCGGCCCTTCGGATCAAAGCCCAACCCGCCGGACCAGAGCAAACTCTTGCGGCGGTCTCGGTGGGCTGTTGCCCCAGAAGGCATCAGCACTCGACCGCCATCTCGGAGCATCGCCACTCAACTACCTATGGGGGAACATCCTGCGCGACGGATCCACTAGGGCCTCCCAAAACGGTGTTCCCGGTCGCGCGAAGTGTTGCCAGTGACTAACTTCTGACTCACTAGCCCCACACGTAGCAACAGCAACTCTGACATCTGCGTTAATTTGCGGAACTCAACATCCTCTATCGAGTTAGCTTGCTACCTTAGTTATCCGTTTGGGTAGGGGGAACTATGAATTATCTATTTGCTGTGGCAACTACTATTGCCGCGTCCAGTATGACCATCTGCATACCAACAGCAAATGCCGACGTGCAACCAGGATGCGAATCCATTCGATGGGGGTTCCTCGGCACCCAGACCCGCACAATCTGCGACGGGCCGATGCTGTCGGACGGTAGTTGGGTGCGTTATCGCATGGTCTGGGTGCCCGCGCATCAGGTGCCTGTAAGCACCTACTGTGGTACATATAGCTGCTCGACGAGTGGCGGCTACTGGGCAAACGAACAGATTTTTAGCAAAGAAAAGTACCCAGTGCGGCCAGAAACGGTGCTACCCGATGAGCCGGGCTGGCTGCCACCGTCCTATACGGACGCAGGCGGGTTCACGCCCGTCAACTTCAACTAGTCCCACTGCTGAAGATTGCAGTCGGACACAGGACCGAAGTGGGGCGGGCGGGGCTCGAACCCGCGACCAAGGGATTATGAGTCCCCGGCTCTAACCAACTGAGCTACCGCCCCGACGCGTAATGCGGCACCTATGTTCGCACAGCACCCCCGACCGGCCCGCACCCCGGTTACGCTCACCGCGTGATCAGATTCCTGCTGCGCATCGCGGTGTTCCTGGGGTCCTCAGCCATCGGGTTGCTGGTCGCCTCGCTGCTGGTGCCCGGCGTGACGCTGCGCCCGCTCGGATTCCTCACCGCGGTGGTGATCTTCACCGTCGCGCAGGCCATCCTGTCGCCGTTCTTCCTCAAAATGGCCAGCCGGTACGCCTCGGCGTTCCTGGGCGGGATCGGGCTGGTGTCCACCCTGGCAGCGCTGGTGCTGGCCTCGCTGTTCTCCAGCGGCATCAGCATCCGCGGTATCGGCTCGTGGATCGCGGCGACCGTGATCGTCTGGCTGGTCACTGCCATCGCCACCCTTGTGCTGCCGGTGCTGGTGCTGAAGAAGAAGACCGCTACGAGCTGAAGACGGGCTGACCTGCTCGATCGAGAAGTGTTCGAGCGCACCGGCGTGCGCCATTACCGCGCGATCGCTTCCAACACCGACGCGTAACTCTCCTTGACCACGTCGAGATGCACCCAGCTCTCGACCACCCCGACGCTGGGCAACGCACG
Source organism: Mycobacterium sp. P4_H6 (assembly GCF_056400845.1). Taxonomy (NCBI): domain Bacteria; kingdom Bacillati; phylum Actinomycetota; class Actinomycetes; order Mycobacteriales; family Mycobacteriaceae; genus Mycobacterium; species Mycobacterium sp. P4_H6. The sequence continues at coordinate 97,708 of NZ_JBFUKN010000005.1, forward strand.
GATGGCATCGAGGATCTCCACCAGCTGCGCCGCGGAAAACGCACGCACCGTGGCCAGTACATCGAACCGGCCCAGCGTGCGGGCCACGAAGATCACCGACCGCATCGCCATCAGCGCCGACACCGCCTCCCCGGCCGGCCCGGTCAGCCGGATCCCCAACCCCAGCGCACTCTGGCGGTCCTGACCGGAGTGACGCACCACCGCACCGATGCGAACCACCTGTGCCTCCACCAACCGGACCACCCGGCGACGCGCGCCCGCCGGTGAAAGGCCCACCGCCGCGGCGAGTTCCACATACGAAGCACGGCCGTCGTCCTGCAGCGCCCGCAGCAGCGCCAAGTCCACGGCATCGACTTCCACGCTGACCTGCCCGACCGGGCCGATGACATCGCGCAGCACCTCCACGTAGCTCAGGGTGTCGACACCGACGACCCCGTCCAGCGCGCGCAGTTCGTCGACCACCCGGTCGATCTCGTGTAGCGACGCAACCCGCACCTCCGCGATCAGCCCGTAGGCCCCACTGGTGAGCGACAGAAACGCCACATCGACGCGACGGGCCAGTCGCTGCGCGATCCCGGCCGCCGGACCGTCGACCGTCAGGCTGATGTGCGCCAGTGCGCCGCGGCCCAGCACCGCCGGATGCGCCACCCCGCGCACCACTACCTGCCCGCTGTCGATCAGTCGCTGTACCCGCGTCGCCGCGACCGACCGCGACAACCCCACCCGCTCGGCGATCTCGCGGTGCGTCAACCGGCCGTCGACTTCCAACAGACTGACGATCGCCTCGTCAACCTCGTCCATCTGGACCTCCCGGCGAAATTAGTCAGAGTTTTTTCTGCACGTGTCCGTACCGCAAAAAGATCGCTGAACACGTACCCAGAAGCAATTTCTGACCGATTTGATCGCATTCACCGACATATCAACATCAGAAACACCAGCGTAACGAATGAATCGATTGCGCAGGTCAGCGTTCGGACTTACCGTAATCCACATCACATTCCCTGCGCCGTAAGGATCGTCATGACCCTCACCGAATCGGCCGCCGCCACTCCCCCCAAAGCCACCCGGATCGAAACCCACGGCGTCGAAACCATCCCCGACGACGAACGATCCGCCGGGCCCCTGGATCTGTTCCGGCTCATCTTCGGCGGCGCCAACACCATCGCGACCGTCGTGCTCGGCACGTTTCCGATCCTGTTCGGATTGTCCTTCCGCGACGCCCTGCTGGCCACCCTGGCCGGGCTGCTACTCGGATCTCTGATCCTGGCGCCGATGTCGCTGTTCGGTCCGCGCAACGGCACCAACAATGCCGTGTCGTCCTCGGCGCACCTCGGCGTGCACGGGCGCGTCGTCGGCTCATTCCTGTCCCTGCTGACCGCGGTCGCCTTCTTCTCCATCTCGGTGTGGACCTCCGGCGACGTGCTGGTCGGTGGCGCGAATCGGGCAATCGGTCTGCCGCAGAACGATATTGCGGTCGGCGTGGCGTACGGAATCTTCGCGCTACTGGTGCTGGTGGTGTGCATCTACGGGTTCCGATTCATGTTGCTGGTCAACAAGATCGCCGTCATCGCCGCCACCTGTCTGTTCCTGGCGGGCATCGTCGCGTTCGGGGGCATGTTCGACGCCGGGTACGCAGGCACCCTGGTGCTCGGCGACCCGCTGTACTGGCCCTCCTTCGTCGGCGCCGCCCTGATCGTGATGTCCAACCCGGTGTCCTTCGGCGCCTTCCTCGGCGATTGGGCCCGCTACATCCCGCGCGACACCCCGGGCTGGAAAACCATGGTGGCCACCGTCGCCGCGCAACTGTCCACCCTCGTGCCGTTCCTCTTCGGTCTGGTCACCGCCACCGTCATCGCCACCAACGCACCCGAGAACTTCGCCGACGGCGACTACGTCGGCGGGCTGCTCACCGTCTCCCCTGGCTGGTACTTCATCCCGGTCTGCCTGATCGCACTGATCGGCGGCATGTCGACCGGCACCACCGCGCTGTACGGCACCGGACTGGACTTCTCCAGTGTGTTCCCCCGGTTCAACCGGGTGCAGGCCACCATTCTCATCGGCGCTATCGCCATTGTGTTCATCTTCGTCGGCCGGTTCGCGTTCAATGTGGTGCAGAGCATTTCGACGTTCGCGGTGCTCATCGTCACGTGCACCGCACCGTGGATGGTGGTCATGATGATCGGTTGGTTCACCCGCCGCGGCTGGTATGACCCCGATGCCCTGCAGGTGTTCAACCGCCGGCAGCGCGGCGGCCGGTACTGGTTCAGCCACGGCTGGAACTGGCGCGGCCTGGGCGCCTGGCTGGTCTCGGCGGCGCTGTCCATCAGCTTCGTCAACCTGCCCGACCAGTTCGTCGGCCCGCTGGGCAATCTGGCCGCCGGGATCGACCTGTCCATCCCGGTCGGGCTGGGTCTGGCCGCCGTGCTGTATCCCGCCCTGCTGTGGGCATTCCCCGAACCCCGCGACGCCTTCGGCCCGGACGGCCCACGCGCCGTCCCCGCCGGCCCCGCCGCCAACACCCCCATCACCTCGGAGGACTGATTCATGAACTCGCCCATCGGACCCGTCGACGCGTCCAAGGTGCCCCGTTTCGCCGGACCCGCCACCTTCGCCAGGCTGCCGCGCCTGGATCAGGTCACCAATGCCGACGTCGTGGTGGCCGGCGTGCCGTTCGACTCCGGAGTCTCCTACCGGCCCGGCGCCCGGTTCGGTCCCACCCACGTGCGCGAGTCCTCCCGGCTGCTGCGCCCTTACAACCCCGCCATGGACGTTTCGCCGTTCGAGCTGATCCAGGTGGCCGACGCCGGTGACATCGCGGCCAATCCGTTCAACATCCACGAGGCGATCGAGACGATCGAAGGCGCCGCACGGGATCTCACCGCCGACGGCACCAAACTCGTCACCATCGGCGGCGATCACACCATCGCGCTGCCCCTGCTGCGAGCAGCGGCGGCCAAGCACGGACCCGTCGCGCTGGTGCACTTCGATGCCCACCTGGACACCTGGGACACCTACTTCGGCGCCGAGTACACCCACGGCACCCCGTTCCGGCGGGCTGTGGAGGAAGGCATCGTCGACACCGAGGCACTCTCCCACGTCGGCACCCGCGGCCCGCTGTACGGCAAGAAGGATCTCGAGGATGACCGGCGCTTCGGTTTCGGCATCGTCACCTCGTCCGACGTGTACTACCAAGGGGTCCGCGAGGTCGTGGACAAGCTGCGCCAGCGCGTCGGGAACCGGCCGGTGTACGTGTCCATCGACATCGATGTGCTCGATCCCGCCCACGCGCCGGGCACCGGCACCCCGGAGGCCGGTGGGATCACCAGCCGCGAACTGCTGGAGATCCTGCGCGGGTTCCGCGGCCTGAACCTGGTCGGTGCCGATGTCGTCGAAGTCTCCCCCGCCTATGACCACGCCGAGATGACCGGGATCGCCGCCTCGCACGTCGCCTACGACCTGGTATCGCTACTGGCCCTGGGCCACGATGCGTAACGGCGGCGACCTGGTCGTCGAAACCGTCACCGCACTGGGTGTTTCGCACGTCTTCGGGATTCCCGGGCAGAACGCGCTCGGCCTGTTCGACGCCATCCGGCGCAGCGATCTGCGTTTCATCAGCTCACGCGTGGAGAACAACTCGGCGTTCGGGGCCGACGGGTACAGCCGCGTCACCGGAGAGGTGGGGGTGCTGTTCCTGTCCACCGGGCCCGGCGCGCTGACCGCCCTCGGCGCGTTGCAGGAGGCCTACGCCACCGGGGTGCCACTGCTGGTGATCGCCAGCCAGGTGCCGCGCTCAGGTCTGGGGTTGCGCCGCGGCATGCTCCACCAGCTCGACGACCAGAAGGCCAGTGCGGTCAATGTCACCAAATCGGTGGCGACGGTGCGGGAGGCGTCCGAGATTCCCAGCCTGCTGGCCGACGCCTACGCGCTGGCACAGTCCGCACCGGCCGGACCGGTGTGGGTGGAGATCCCCCAGGACGTGCTGCTGGATCCGGTCGAAAACGGTTACGTGCCGCCCGTGTCGACGTTGACACCGGTGGTGACGCAGCGGGCACCGCGCGCCGAGCTGGTGGAAGCCGCAGCAGCGCAGTTGAATTCTGCTGACCGTCCGGTGATCCTGGCCGGCGGCGGGGTGCGCCGCTCACCCGGCGGGCCGGCGGCGTTGGTGGCGCTGGCCGACAAGCTCGGTGCGCCAGTGGTCTCCACGGTCGGCGGCAAGGGCGCGATCCCGTTCGAGCACCCGCTGTCGGCGGCGTCCTGGATCGAGGACCGCTACACCACCGACCTGCTCGAGGGCGCCGATGTACTGCTGGCCGTCGGCACCGCGATAGGCGAGGTCACCAGCAACTACTTCACCTTCGCCCCGCGGGGTCAGCTGATCCACATCGATGCCGAGGCGCGGGTGCTGGAGACCAACCATCGGGCTCTGGCTCTCCATGCCGACGCCGCCACGGCATTGGCGGCGCTGGCGGAGAAGGTCGATGCCCGTGACATATCGGCGGGGGTGGCCGCCGCGGCCGCCTTGCGGAAGTCCGTGCAGGACAGGCTCGCCGCCCAGGACGTGGATGCCGAGCTGACGCTGATGGCCGATCTGCGCGCCGCCGTCCCGGGCGGCACGCACACGTTCTGGGATATGACGATTGCCGGCTACTGGGCATGGTCGGCGTGGGATCCGCGCGGAGGCGCGTTCCACTCGGCCCAGGGCGCCGGCGGCCTGGGGTTCGCGTTCCCCGCCGCGCTCGCCGCGGCCATCGCCACCGGGGAGCGCACCCTCGCGGTCTCCGGGGACGGGGGTGCGATGTACTCGATCGCCGAATTGGCCACCGCGCGCCAGCACGACGCCAAGGTGACCTGGCTGATCGTCGATGACGGTGGCTACGGAATCCTGCGCGAATACATGACCGCCACCTTCGGCGCCGCCACCGCCACCGAGCTCGCGCGACCCGATTTCGCTGCGCTGGCAGCCAGTTTCGGAATTTCCTCGCAGACCGCCACGCTGGAATCGATCGGCGAGATCATCGCCGGCACCTTCGACACCGACGGTCCCGCCGTCGTCGTCCTGCCCGCACTGCTGCGGATGTTCGCGCCAACTCACCTCTGATCAAGGAGCCTCATCATGGGCAAACCACTCGATATCGCGATCGTCATCGGCTATCTGATCGCCATGCTGGCGTTCGGCTTCTGGGGCAAGACCCGCACGAAGGACTCCGCGGACTTCCTTGTCGCGGGACGGCGCCTCGGCCCGGTCTTCTACACCGGCACCATGGCCGCCGTCGTACTCGGCGGCGCCTCCACCGTCGGCGGGGTCGGCCTCGGCTACAAGTGGGGCATCTCCGGCATGTGGCTGGTGGTCGCGATCGCCGTCGGCCTGCTGGCGTTGAGCCTGCTGTTCGCCGGACCCATTCAGCGCCTGCGGGTCTACACCGTGGCGCAGATGCTCAGCCTGCGTTATGGCGTCGACGCGACGTCTGCGTCGGGCATCGTGATGGTGGCCTACACGTTGATGCTGTCAGTGACCTCGACCATCGCCTACGCCACGGTCTTCAACGTGTTGTTCGGTACCGGCCGCACCCTGTCGGTGATCATCGGTGGCGCCGTGGTCATGCTGTACTCGGCGATCGGCGGCATGTGGTCGATCACCTTGACCGATATGGTGCAGTTCATCCTCAAGACCATCGGGGTGTTCCTGCTGCTGCTGCCGTTCACCTGGAACAAAGCCGGCGGCCTGGACGGCATCCGGGAACGTGCGGGCGACGCGGTGTTCAGCATGACCGCGATCGGCACCGACACCATCATCACGTTCTTCGTGGTGTACAGCTTCGGAATGCTGATCGGACAGGACATCTGGCAGCGCGTGTTCACCGCCCGCTCACCCCAGGTGGCCAAATGGGGCGGCACCGCCGCCGCGGTGTACTGCTTCTTCTACGGCATCGCCGGGGCCCTGATCGGGATGGCGGCCTCCACGTTTCTGCCCGATGTGGAAGCCAAGGACGATGTGTACGCGCAGATCGCGGAATCCATTCTGCCGGTGGGGATCAGCGGCCTGGTGCTGGCCGCGGCCGTCGCGGCGATGATGTCCACCGCGTCCGGTGCGCTCATCGCCACCGCCACGGTGGCCCGCACCGATGTCAAACCGTTGCTGCTACGCCTGTTCCGCAAACCCGCCGATACCGCGGGAACCGCTGAGGTGGAAGTCCATTCGGACCGCCGCTATGTCGCGGTGCTGGGCATCCTGGTGATCATCATCGCCGCCCTGCTCAACGACGTGGTGGGTGCGCTGACTCTCGCCTACGACATCCTGGTGGGCGGTCTGCTGGTGGCGATCCTCGGCGGCTTCCTGTGGAAGCGGGCGACGGGTGCCGGCGCGTTGGCCTCCATGGCCGTGGGCACCGTGGTCACGCTGGGCACCATGGCGGTGGTCGGCGATGTGCTGGCCAACGAGCCGATCTACTACGGCCTGGCCGCCAGCCTGATCGCCTACATCGTCGTCAGCCTGCTGACCCCGCGGACCTCCGCGGCGGTGATGCAGGTGTGGGATGACCGGCTGGCCGGTCGTGATGCCGACGTGCAGGTGTAGCTCCGTCACTGCTGAAGACCAAGAAGACCGCTACGAGCTGAACACGGGCTGGCCGTCGACGCCGAGCAGGTAGTGCTCCACACCGTCGGCCACCCGCGGCGCATCACCTCCGAGCGCGACCGCGATCTTGTTGGTGCCGTTGCGCATCACATCAAGCGTGATCTCCAGAGCCTGCTCGGCCGAGAAGTGTTCGAGCACAACGGCAGCCGACTCACCGACCGAAGACGGTGTCCAGATCAGCGCATCCACATAGCGCAGCGCCGCCTTCTGTGCCGACGTCAGCTGGTCGGACTGCCCGTACGCGCCGATGTCGTCGTACAACGACTCGGAACCGCCCGCATCGAGCGCGGTCGTCTCGCGCAGCGACTGGCAGAGCCGGCAATTGTGCTGGGTCGCGCCGCGCAGCCGAACGATCTCGGTGGTCAACGGATCCAGCCCCCGCATCGCTCCGACCGCGGAGGTGAAGCGGTTCAACAGCGCATCCGCCGGATGGGTGGTGCGGTCCCACGAGTCCGGATCCGGAAACGTCATGCCCAACGCATTCAGACCGGCACGCACCCGGGGCACGAAATCGGCCACGTACATCAACGCCACGACCCCCAGCACCTCGGCGCCGAAGGCCGCCACCAGGGCAGCCCGCTGCTCGGCGGTCACCCCGGCGACGTCGGTGCTGAACTGCTCGGCGAACTCCGCGAGCACCGGCTCGGCCTCCGAGGAGGCTGCCGCTTCGGACGGTAGCGGCGCCAGGCCTACCGCCTGCGCGCACACCGTGCGCATCAGCATGTTTTCGGGGGCGAGCCCGGCCGGGGAGAGCGCCACCAGATCGGTCAGTAGGTCCAGCACGGCCTCGATCCTCCCCCACAACGCACCCGTGGCGGGTGAAACCTCGAAACTTCAGGTGTGAAAGTGCGTTGTGATGGGCGGGGTAATGTTGCGGACATAGAGGCCGCTCAGGCCTCACAGTAAAGGGCTCGCTATGTCTGATAAATCTGCTCGACAATCTCTGACCGCTGGATGCGCATGACAACCACTGAGCCGGAACTTCTTTCGTTGGGCATCATGGCCCGTTCGCGGAAACCGAACGAGCAGCGGCTGCCCATTCACCCGGCCCACTTCAGCAGGATCGAACCCGAACTTCGGCAGCGGATCTTCCTGGAGCACGGCTACGGCGAGGATTTCGGCGCGACCGACGACGGTCTGGCTGAACTCGTCGGCGGAGTGAGATCACGCGCGGAGCTGATCGCCGAGTGCGACGTCATCGTGTTACCCAAGGTGCAGGCCGAGGACCTCGCGGACATGCGAGTCGGGCAGGTCGTCTGGGGATGGCCGCACTGCGTACAGGATTTCGCGCAAACCCAGGTCGCCATCGACCGGCGGCAGACGCTGATCGCCTTCGAGGCGATGAATCACTGGCAGGCGGACGGCGGCTTCGGTTTGCACGTCTTCCACAAGAACAACGAACTCGCGGGCTACTGCTCCGTGCTGCACGCCATGCAGCTCGCCGGCGTCACCGGCAGTTACGGTCGACGACTCCGGGCCGCCGTCCTCGGCTTCGGCGCGACGGCCCGCGGTGCCGTCACCGCCCTGAACGCGCACGGTGTCGACGACGTCCGGGTACTCACCAACCGCGACGTGGCCGCTGTCGGGTCACCGATCCCGTCGACTCAGATCATCCAGATGCGGCCTGATGAGGACACCCCTGAACAGATTCTGGCCGACACACCGGAGGACGGCGCCGTACCGGTGGCGCGCCTGTTGGCCGAGAACGACATCGTCGTCAACTGTGTACTCCAGGATCCCAACGCGCCCCTGATCTTCGTGACCGAAGACGATCTCGCGGCATTCACCCCGGGCAGCCTGCTCATCGACGTGTCCTGCGACACCGGCATGGGCTTCAGCTGGGCGCGTTCCACCTCGTTCACGGATCCGGTCATCGAAAAGGCCCATGGCGTGCAGTATTACGCGGTGGATCACAGCCCGTCCCACCTGTGGAACTCCGCGACCTGGGAGATCAGCGAGGCGCTGCTCCCGCACATCGAAACGGTGCTCAAGGGACCCGCCGCGTGGGATGACAACACCACGATCTCGCGCGCCATCGAGATTCGGGACGGCACGATCATCAATCCCGAGATCCTGAAATTCCAGCGTCGCGCCGAAGCGCATCCGCATCCGGTTATTGCGCCTGACTGACCGAGGACATGTGGAAGTCGGGAATCCGCAACGGCGGCATGGTCGCCCGGGTCGCCCAGTCGCCCCACTCCCGCGGCAGGGTCGGCTCGCTGACGCCGGCCTCGCTGGCGCGGCGCAGCAGATCCAGGGGGCTCTCGTTGAACCGGAAGTTGTTGACCGCCGCGGTCACCTCACCGTCCTCGATCAGGTACACCCCGTCACGGGTCAGCCCGGTCAGCAGCAGCACCGCCGGGTCCACCGTGCGGATGTACCACAGCGTGGTCAGCAGCAGCCCGCGTTCGGTGCCGGCGATCATGTCCGCCAATGACTTCGTTCCGCCGGTCATCAGCAGGTTGTCGGCCGGAACCGTGACCGGCGCATCGAATTCCGCGGCCGCGGCACGCGGATAGGCCAGCGCGTTGATGGTGCCGTCCCGCAGCCAGTCGACCCGGCCGATGTCCATCCCGTTGTCGAAAATCGAGGACTGCTCCGAGGAGCGTGACGCCACCACGAACGGGGTGCACTCCTGCCCGGGCGCGGCCGGATCGGAATACAGGGTCAGGCCCAGATCGGTGAGCTTCTCGCCCACCCGGGTACCACCGGGCGCCGACAGCGCGGTGCGACCCTCCTGTGCGCCCCGGCCGTCCATGCTCCACCCCAGGTAGATGAGCATGTCGGCGACGGTCGACGGCGGCATCAGCGTCTCGTAGCGCCCGGCGGGCAACTCGATGGTCCGCGCCGCCCAGCCCAGCCGGGTCGACAACTCGTCGAGCAGACCGTCGGTGGGCACATCGGTGAAATCCGGTGTGCCGACGCCGGCCCACGCGCTGGCGCCGTTGCGTTTGGCGTTGATCTCCACCGAGCCGGTCGGCTGGGTGAAGCGGCGGCGCAGCCCGCCCGACGTGGCGACGAACGTGGTCTCCAGGATGTGCCGGGCGTACCCGTAGAGCCGGTCCTCGCCGCGGAAGCCGCGCACCAGACTGGTTGCCACATCGGCGAATACATCCGCCCCGGTGCTCGGCACCGGGGTATCCCAGTCCGCGGGCGCCGGCCCACCGGGCAGCGCCGGTGCGTTGTCGCTGGCCGCCGGGGCCGACGCCGCGGCGGCCTGGGACGCCGCGACCAGCGCTGCGAGCGCGGCCTGATCGACCTCGGTGGAGCTCACCGACCCGACGTGCGCTTGCTCACCGCGGCGCACCACCGAGATGACAGTGGTGCTGCGGCCGCGGGACTCACCGTTGGTGGTCATGGAATTACCGGCCCAGCGCAGCGAGGCATCGGCGCGGTCGGTGACGATGACGGTGGTTTCATCGGCACCGCCGAGCCGGGCGGCCTCTGCCAGCACCTGGTCGACGAGCTGTTGTGCGGCGATCATGAGCGCCCCGATTCGGCTTGCGTGTTGAGCACATTCACTCCCCGGAACAGTGCCGACGGGCATCCGTGGCTGACCGGCGCGACCTGGCCGGGCTGGGCCTTGCCGCAGTTGAAGGCGCCGCCGAGCCGCCAAGTGGACGGCCCGCCAACGGCTTCCATCGATCCCCAGAAGTCGGTGGTGGTGGCCTGGTAGGCGACGTCGCGCAGTTGGCCGTCCAGCTTGCCGTCCCGGATCCGGAAGAACCGCTGTCCGGTGAACTGGAAGTTGTACCGCTGCATGTCGATTGACCAGGATTTGTCGCCGACGATGTAGATGCCGTCGGATACCCGCGAGATCAGGTCGTCGGTGCTGAGGTCTTCGGTGCCCGGCTGCAGCGAGACGTTCGCCATCCGCTGGATCGGTACGTGGTGCGCGGAGTCCGCATAGGAGCAGCCGTTGGAGCGTGACTCCCCCAGCCGCGGCGCGAACACCCGGTCCAGCTGGTAGCCGACGAACAGTCCGTCGCGCACCAGGTCCCAGCTCTGCGCGCGCACCCCTTCGTCGTCGAAACCGGTGGTGGCCAAGCCATGCTCGACGGTGCGGTCGGCGGTCACGTTCATCACCGGCGAGCCGTACTGCATGCTGTTCAGCTTGTCCGGGGTGGCGAACGAGGTGCCGGCGTAGGCCGCCTCGTAGCCGATGGCCCGGTCGTATTCGGTGGCGTGACCAATGGATTCGTGGATGGTGAGCCACAGATTTGACGGGTCGATCACCAGGTCGGTAGGACCTGCGGTGACGGTGGGCGCCTTCACCTTCTCGGCCAGCAGTGCCGGCAATTCGGCCAGCTCGGCACTCCAGTTCCAGACACTGTCATCGGCGACGGCCTCCCAGCCGCGCGCGGTCGGCGGGGCCAGGGTGCGCATGGTCTCGAAGGATCCGGCCGACGGGTCCACACTGACGGCCTCCAACGACGGCTGCACCCGCACCCGCTGCTGGGTGGTCGAGGTGCCGAAGGTGTCGGCGTAGTAGGTCTGCTCCTTGACCGCCTGCAGGCTGGCCGATACGTGGTCCACCCCGTCGGCGGCCAACAGCCGTTCCGAATAGTCGGCGAGCACCGCGATCTTGTCCGGGCCGGGCACCGTGAACGGGTCGATGCGGTAGGCCGACACCCAGCTCAGGTCGTCATAGACCGGCTCGGCGGCCAACTCGATGCGCTCGGCGTTCAGCGGCGCCAGGGTGGTCGCGACCCGCACGGCGCGGCGCGCGGTGTCGGCGGCGACGGCGGGGTCCAGCTCGGCATGCGAGGCGAAGCCCCAGGTGCCGTCGACGATCACGCGCACCGCCAGACCGATCTCGCGGTCCAGGGTGGAGTTCTCCAGCTCGCCGTCGCGCAGTTGCACGACTTCGGTGGTGAGGCGGTGGATGCGCAGATCGGCGTAGCTGGCCCCGGCGGCGCGGGCCGCCGACAGAGCGGCATCGGCCAGCGCCCGGCGGGGCAGCGCGAGGAAGTCGGGGTCGACGGTTCGGCCTGTCACGGCAACCACCGTAATGGCAGGAGTTTGTCGTCAGGGGCGGGTGGGTCGCCGCGCCGCCCCTGACGACGGGAGGAAAGTCGTCAGCGCAACGGGTCGAAGGCCCGCAGGGCCTCGGGTTGCTTACCGGTGGTGATCTGCTCGGTCAGCAGCCGGCCGGTGACCGGTCCGTGCGCCAGACCCCACATGCCGTGCCCGCCGGCCACATAGAGACCGGCGCCGATCTGCCCGACCACCGGCAGGCCGTCCGCACTCACCGGGCGCGGGCCGACCCAGACATCGCTGCGCGCCTCCCAGCGCACACCGTCGAGGAGGCGTGCTGCCGAGTCGACGATCGAGCGCACCCGGGCGGGAACCACCGGGTCGTCGGGACCCCGGAATTCCATCGTGCCCGCGACCCGCATCGCGCCGCGGTAGGGCGTACAGGCCACCCGCACGGTCGGCAGGTAGACCGGACCCGGCATCGGGCGCTCCACCGGGACGGTGAAGGAGTACCCCCGGCCGGCGCGGATCGGCACCCGGACCCAGCGCTGGGCCAGGTCGGGCAGCCAGGCTCCGGTGGCCAGGACGACGGCGTCGGCGGTCAGGTCCTCGCCCCCGATGGTGCGCAGGACCACGCGGCCGTTGGTGCTCACATCGACGATGCGCTCGGTGCGCAGCGTGGCGCCGCGTTCGATCACCGCCCGTCCCAGCGCGGTCACGAACCGGCCGGGGTCGACGTAGCGCTGCTGTTCGACGGACAGTGCCACCGTGGCATCCGGGGCCGCCAGCGGCACCGCCTCGCGCAGCGCTGCGCCGGTGAGCCGGCGGGTCTGCACCGGCAGGCCGGCACGTTCGAGCATCCCGATCTCGGCACGGAGCTCATCGGCCCGCGCGTTGTTCTCGAACAGCGCCACGATCGCCGAATCGGTGGCCGGGGCGTCCACCCCGTTGGCGATCAGGACGTCGAAGGCCTCCACACATTCGGCGTTCAGCGGTTGATTGGCGTTCACCACCCGCTGGGCGGACGCGTGGCTGCTGTGGCGCGCGAAGGTGGCGAGGAAGCGTGCCAGCCCGAAATCTGCGCGCAATGGAACATGCAGCGGGGCAGACGCATTCAGCATCGAACGCAACCCGTATCTGAGGACGCCGGGCTGGTTGAGCGGAATGGTCAGTGCCGGTGAAACCCATCCGGCGTTACCCCAGGACGAACCGGCGGCCACCCCGTCGCGGTCCACCACCGTCACCTCGACGCCGCGCTCCTGCAGGAACCACGCCGTGGACAACCCGACGATCCCCGCTCCGACCACGATGACAGTCCTCGGCCCTTCGCCGACGCGATCGACGCCGACCATGTGATGCCCTCCGCTCCTTGGCTGGTAGTGACACCATCATCGGAGCAGCACGGCGCAAAGGCGCTGCGGAAACGGCCAATCGGCCACGCGAGGATTGTCGGGTCCCGACAATCGGATCTGGGGGCGTCAGGTGGTGCCGAGGAACGAGGCGGCTTCCAGCCACCCCGCGGCCCCGCAGACGACGGCAACCAGCACGAGCACCACGTAGTCGGCGGCGCCGGGGCGTGCCGGCGCCGCGGCGATCTGGCCGGACCCGCCGCGCGCGGTGATGGCATCGCCCATCTCGTCGGCGCGCCGCAGCGCCACCGTGACCGCGGCGGCCAGCAGATCGATCACCTCGGCGATCCACTGCTTGCGTCGCTCGCGACGGGTCTCCGCGCGCAACCGCGGGCGCAGTCGGCGCGCCGCATAGAGCACGGTGAACTCGTCCATGAGCATCGGGAACGCCCGCAACGCCAGTGCCAGGGTGACCGCCCAGTCGTCGATCGGCAGTTTCAGCCAGCGCAGCGGGCGGCCCAAAGTGGATACCGCGGGCGCGATTTCGGCGACATTGGTGGTCCAGGACACCAGGGCGCCCAGGCCGAGCAGCACGATCGACACCGCGGTGACGCGCAGGAACTTCAGCAGCCCGCCGAGTTCGAGCTCGACTCCGGCGAGATCGACGATCGGGGTGCCACCGGCGAAGGCCGCGGTGACCCCACCGAGCAGCACGATCAGCCACAGCCAGCCCGGAATCGAGGGCAGCGCGCCACGCGGGATCCGCGCCAGCACCACCGCCGCCGTCACCAGAAGGGTGACCAGGGCGATGGGCAGCCAGCCCGGGTAGAACATCAGCAGCACGGCCAGCGCCAGCACGGTGACGAGTTTCGTTCCGGCCCACAGCCGGTGGATCACGGTGTCGCCGGGCACCGGTCGCAGCAGCACGACCGGACGGCGTTGTGAGGAGCTCATGAGGTGGCTCCCGAGGCGACCGGCACCAGCGCGCCCTCGTGCAGGTGCAGGGTGCGCGGGCATAGTTCTTCCAGCCCGGCGAAATCGTGGGAGATCACCACGACGGTCAGCCCGCCGCGGCGCAGTTCCTCCAGCAGCCGCAGCAGTCCGCGGGCGCTGGCGGCGTCGAGCCCGGCCAGCGGTTCGTCGAGCACGATGGCCCGGGGTGAGCGGGCCAGCAGCCCGGCCAGCACCACGCGGCGCATCTGGCCGCCGGAGAGTTGGTCGATACGCCGGTCCGCCAGAGCGGGTTCGAGCCCGACGGTGGCCAGGGCGGCCACCACCCGCGCCCGGTCGCGGGCGGGGAATCCGGCGGCGGAGGCGATCTCGCGGTGCACGTGGCTGCGCATCAGCTGCAGCCGGGCCGCCTGGAAGGACAGCGCGACCGCACCGACCTGATCGGAGACCGGCTTGCCGTCGAGCAGGCAGGTTCCGGTGGTCGGCAGGGTCAGGCCGGCCAGGATCCAGGCCAGCGTCGACTTACCGGAGCCGTTGAGGCCATGGATCAGCACGCCGTCGCCCTCATGGACGACCAGGTTGATATCGCGCAGCGCGGTCTTGGCCCACGGGGTGCCGTCGGCGTAGCGGTGGCTGACATCGGTCAGCTCCAGCACCGGTACCTCCGAGCGAGCCTCGTCGCTGGGGGTCGGCACCTCGGCGGCCTGCACCATCTCCGATCCGCCGGCCAGATTGACCACCCGGTCGGCGGCCTCGGCTTCCTCGTTGTAGTGGGTGATGTGCACCAGCGACATGTCGCGCTTGCGGGTCAGCCCGCCCAATACCGACATCAACCCGTCGCGGCCCTGCTGGTCCACCATGCTGGTCACCTCGTCGGCGATCAGCAGCGAGGGCTTGCGGGCCAGCGCGGCGGCCACCGCCAGGCGCTGCAGCTCGCCACCGGACAGGCTGCCGGTGTCGCGTTCGTCCAGACCGTCGAGCCCGACCTCGGAGAGCAGCTCGGGCACGTCGACGTGGGTGCCGGGAGGCAGCCCCCACACCACGTCGTCGGCCACCCGGGTGCCCAGCACCTGACTTTCGGGGTGCTGCATGATCACCGCGGTGCCGCCCGGGGCGCCGAGACCGACCCCGCCGGGACGTTCGACAGTGCCCTCGGTCGGCTCGCGTCCGGCGAGGATCAGCATCAGCGTGGTCTTGCCGGAGCCGTTGGCGCCGGTGACGGCGAGGTGTTCGCCGGGGTAAACGTCCATCGACAGCGGCCCGAGCGCGTCGCGGGTGGTACCGGGATAGCGGAACACCACATCGCGCAGCGCCATCGGGACCGGCACGACCGGGCCGTCGGTGATGACGGTCTCCAGCTTGTGCACGTCGGGCACCCCGAACAGCCGGGCCAGCACCCGCGACAGCGCCCACCAGCCGACCAGGCTGACGCCCATGATGGCGAACAACCCGTAGCAGAAGATGAGGATCGGCCAGTGCTCCAGGGCCAGCCCGAACAGTTCCCGGAACTTCTCCGCGGCGGGCCGCAGTTCGGGGATGTAGCTCCAGATTGCGACGGAGCCGTCGACGTTGGCGGTCATGGCGGTGAACACCAGCTCACGCAGCCGCGACGCGATGAGCAGCGCCAGCACGGCGGCGGCGCCGAACACCGCACCGGCCACCACCGACACCAGCACCACGACCGGCAGACCCCGGCCACGGCGTTTGACGATGCCGGTGAGCCCGCCGATATAAGCGCAGTTGATGACGGTCATCAGGCCGCCGAAGCCGCCGATCAGGAACGCGATGAGCGCGGCGGCGATGGTGGCGGCCAGCACGACGCGCAGCCGGTACCGGTAGGCGAGCAGGCCCATCGGCACGGTGCCCAGCAGGGACAGTGCCGCCGCGAATGGGACGACGACGGCGATGATCGCGATGGCGGCGCACAGAGCCGCCATCACGGCGGCCTGGGCGAGTTCGTTCGGCTGCAATGACCCGGCCCGGCGCAACGTTGGCGAACCGGGAGGCATCACCCGATTCTGCCAGTTCGCCGGAGTGCTCCGGTCGCCCGCACTGTGACGGTTCCCACGTGACCCCGTTTGCCAATACATAGTGTCTCTATGTAACCTTGTGCAGGTGAATCGTCCGGACAACACCGCGGCTCTCGGCGCCGACCTGCTGGCCGTCGTCGCGCGGATCAACCGGCTGGCCAATCAGCGCATCGAGCTTCCGCTGCCCTTCGCGCAGGCCCGACTGCTCTCGACGATCGAAGATCAGGGATACACCCGCATCTCCGATCTGGCCGCCCTCGATCACTGCTCGCAACCGACGATGACCACCCAGGTGCGCCGCCTCGAGGACGCCGGCCTGGTGACGCGTGCCGAGGACCCCGGCGATGCCCGGGCCGTCCTCATCGGCATCACCGACGAGGGCCGCCAGATCCTCAGCCGGGTACGCGCCGATCGCAGTGCCGCGATCAACCCCTATCTGGAACACCTCGACAACGCCGAGCGCACCGCGCTCGTCGACGCGATCCGGGTGCTGCGCGGGCTGCTCGTTAGGGCCCAGCAGTCCCCCACGGATTCGCACTGATATTGGTTAGGAGCTCGCACGCCATGTGGCGTCAACCGAAAGCTGTTTGGGCCGTTGCCTTTGCCTCTGTCGTCGCCTTCATGGGCATCGGCCTGGTCGACCCGATCCTCAAACCCATCGCCGACAACTTGAACGCCTCACCGTCGCAGGTGTCGTTGCTGTTCACCAGCTATATGGCGGTGATGGGGCTGGCCATGCTGATCACCGGCGTAGTGTCCAGCCGGATCGGCCCGAAGAACACGCTGCTGCTCGGCCTGGTGATCATCATCGCCGGCGCCGGATTGGCCGGCATGTCGGCGACCGTGATGGAGATCGTCGGCTGGCGCGCGCTGTGGGGCCTGGGCAATGCGCTGTTCATCGCGACCGCGCTGGCCACCATCGTGAACTCGGCGAAGGGTTCGGTGGCGCAGGCGATCATCCTCTATGAGGCGGCCCTCGGCCTGGGCATCGCGATCGGCCCGCTGGTCGGCGGTGTGCTGGGCTCGATCTCGTGGCGCGGCCCGTTCTTCGGGGTCTCGGCGCTGATGGCCGTCGCGCTGGTGGTCACCGTCTTCCTGCTGCCGTCCACGCCGCGTCCCGAACGGGCGACCAGCCTGATCGACCCGTTCCGCGCGCTGCGCCATCGCGGGCTGCTGGCCGTCTCGGTGACCGCGCTGCTCTACAACTTCGGCTTCTTCACCCTGCTGGCGTTCACCCCGTTCCCGCTGGACATGAACGCTCATCAGATCGGGCTGATCTTCTTCGGCTGGGGCCTGGCGCTGGCCTTCACCTCGGTGGTGGTGGCCCCGCGTCTGCAGCACCGGTTCGGCACGGTGCCCACCCTGGTGGTCAACCTGCTGGCGTTGACGGTGACACTCGCCGTGATGGCGATCGGCACCGACAGGAAGGCGGTGCTGGCGACCTGCGTGGTGGTGGCCGGGCTGTTCATCGGTATCAACAACACCTTGATCACCGAGACCGTCATGAAAGCCGCTCCCGTCGAGCGCGGCGTTGCTTCCGCGGCCTACAGCTTCCTGCGCTTCGGTGGTGCGGCCGTCGCGCCGTGGCTGGCCGGGGTGCTCGGTGAGCAGGTCAGCGTGCACCTGCCCTACTGGGTCGGCGCGGGCGCGGTACTGGCCGGTGCCACACTACTTTTCGCCGCCCGCGGGCATCTGCGCGGGATCGACGCTCCCGAGGATGAGATCGACGAGCTCACCGATGAGGCCACCGCAGTCACCGTCGGCAACTGAGCTACAGCGCGAAGGCCAGGAACTGCGTCACCTGTGTCGGTGAGAAGTTGTCGTCGGTGACCATGATCACCGACTGGCGGCCGTCGGCCAGCTTGGGCCCCAACGTGATTCCCTCGACGTTGTCCACCGGGTGCAGCTCGGACAGGTCGGCGACCAGGGTCTTGCGGACGGGGGTCGCATCGCCCGCCCGAGCCTGCCCGAGGATGTCATCGGCGCCCCCGATCTCGGCCCGGTACAGCCGGGCCGAGACCCGGGTGCCGAAGCCGCGTTCGATGACCAGGAACGAGTTGTCGTCCAGCGCAACCAGATCCGAGAGGCCGTTGTCGCCGCCGGGACCGGAGCTGACCGGGTCCAACGGGTAACCGTACTGCGCGGTCGCCGCGCCGGTATCCGGGTCGAGCCGGGTCAGGCGGGTCAACGCGCCCGTCGTCTCGGTCGGCGGCGGACCGTCACCGATGAGCGGACCTTCCATGGCCGCCCACAACGCCCGCGCATCGGGGGTGAGCGTCAGCCCCTCCAGCGCATGGTTGCGCCGAGGTCCCTCATCGGCCGCGGTCGTCGTCAGCTCCGCCGGCAGGTCGAACTCGCCGCGGAAGGTGCCATCGAGTCCCGCAGTGCGCACCCACGGCGGGAGTTGCGCGTCATAGGTGCGCTCGCCCTCGCTGGACCAGTACAGCTGCCGGCGCTGCGGGTCGTAGGCGATGCCCTCGGGGTCCGGCGGCACCGATGCACCCGACGCGGGTGCGAACGGTTGACCATCGGTGTCGAGCAGCGGGGTGCCGGCCAGCAGTTCGACCCGGGTCAACGCACTGTCGGACAGGGTGATTCGGACGGTGTAGAAACGGGACGGATTCTTGGCCGAACGGTCATCGCTGATCACGAAGAAGCGGTCACCGGACTCGTCGTAACTGATGCCGGACAGCCCGCCGACGGTGGTGTCGTCGAACAGCAGGCCGTGCGCGAAGTCCACCTTCCCCAGAAACGTCAACTCCGATGGCGGCGCGGCCGGGGCCGACGCGCAGGCGGTGCTCATCAGCGCGACCGACAGGAACGCGATGGGCAGCTTCACACCGTTCAGGTAACCATGACGCCGACCACGGATCCCACCAGGTAGGTGATGGCGATCGCGGCGCCACCCAGGGCCAGCAGTCGCAGCGAGGACCACCACGGCGCCTTGCGGGTGAACTTCGCGGCCAGCGCGCCGGTGATCAGCAGACCCAGCGCGCCGCAGGCCAATCCGGCCCACAGCGATTCGAAACCGAGCAGGTACGGGATGAGCGGCACGATGGCGCCGAGGGTGAACATCACGAACGACGATCCCGCCGCCACCCAGGGTGACGGCTTCTCCCGCGGGTCCACCCCGAGTTCCTGCACCAGGTGGAAGTTCAGCGCCCGCGTCTCGTCGCGGTGGATCTCGGTGGTGGCCGTGGCGGCGGTCTCCGGCGTCATGCCCATGTCGATGAGCATCGCGGTCAGTTCGTCCTGCTCGGCCTGGGGCTGCCTGCGGAAGGACCGGCGTTCGACGTTGACCTCGGAGTCGATCTGTTCGTTGGCCGTCGTCACCGAGGTGAACTCCCCCAGCCCCATCGAGAACGCTCCGGCCAGCAGACCGGCGATCCCCGCGAGCACCACGGCCTGCGCGCTGGCGCCGGCCGCCACACCGGCGATCAGTGCGGTGTTGCTCACCAGGCCGTCCATCGCGCCGAAGGTGGCCGCGCGCAGCCATCCGCCGGTCACATCGGCGTGCTGGTGATCGGCCACATGCGGCAGGCCGGTGGGTGACTCGGGTTGGGGCCGCTCGGTCATGTCGCAAATTCAACGCCGACGATTTTTCACCGTTGTACTCAGGTTTACCTTCGTCGATGCGGGGGCAAGTTACCGTCAACTATGACCACTACCGCAGATCATCTCCGCAACGCGCTCGACGGCCGCTGGCGCGATGTCAAGAACCAGGTACGTGCCGAACTGTCCGGCGAGGTATTCCGGCCGCACTACACGCCCAACACCGTGATCGCCCGCACCAAGGTCGGCGAACAGATGAAGATCATGGCGGCCCGCGGCGCGGCAGAGGACGGCTTCAAGAAGGAGCACGGCGGCAACGGTGACGTCGGTGCCGCGGTCACCCAGATCGAGATGCTCGCGATGAGCGATCTGTCGCTGATGGTCAAGGCCGGCGTGCAGTGGGGTCTGTTCGGCGGGGCCATCGAAAACCTTGGCACCGAGCGGCACCACAACGCCTACGTCAAGAAGATCATCAATCTGGAGCTGCTGGGTTGCTTCGCGATGACCGAGACCGGTCACGGCAGTGACGTCCAGTCGCTGGAGACCACCGCCACCTACGACCCGGAGGCCCAGGAGTTCATCATCGACTCCCCCACCCCGTCCTCGCGTAAGGACTACATCGGTGGTGCGGCCCAGACGGCAAGGGTGGCAGCGGTGTTCGCCCAGCTGATCACCGCCGACGGCGAAGGTCACGGCGTGCACTGCTTCGTCGTGCCCATTCGCGACGACGCCGGCAACGACCTCCCCGGTGTCACGACTTCGGACTGCCACTACAAGGGCGGGCTGCCCGGCGTCGACAACGGCCGCATCCAGTTCGACCAGGTGCGCGTCCCGCGCGAGAACCTGCTCAACAAGTACGCCGACGTCGCCGAGGACGGTTCCTACTCCTCGCCGATCGAGAATGTCGGCCGGCGCTTCTTCACCATGCTCGGCACGCTGATCCGCGGACGGGTCACCGTTGGCGGAAGCGCCGGCGCCGCGGCCCGGGTCGCCCTGGACATCGCCACGCGATACGCGTTGGAGCGCAGGCAGTTCGACGCGCCCGGCGCCGACCAGGAAGTGCTGATCATGGACTACCTGGTGCATCAGCGCCGGCTGTTCCCGCTGATCGCGAAGTCCTATGCGCTGCAGTTCGCGCAGAACGAGCTGGTGGCCAAGACCCACGAGCTGCAGACCTCGGACAACCCCGACGCCGAGGAGCAGCGCGAGCTGGAATCGCGCGCCGCGGGCCTGAAGGCCGCCAACACCTGGCATGCGACCAGGGCGATCCAGGAGGCACGCGAAGCCTGCGGTGGCGCAGGCTATCTGGCGGAGAACAGGCTCATCGCGCTCAAGGCGGACACCGATGTGTTCACCACCTTCGAGGGCGACAACCACGTGCTGACCCAGCTGGTGGCCAAGGAACTGCTGACGGCCTACGCCGACGACATCAAGGGCATGAGCCCGGTGGAATGGGTGCGCTTCGCCGCCAACTTCGCCGGCGAGCGGGTGCTCAAGCGCACTGCCGCACAGACGATCATGCAGACCATCGTGGACACCCGCGAGGACAACGAGGAAGAGGGCTCGCTGTTCAACCGCGGCACCCAGGTCAAGATGTTCGAGGACCGCGAGGAGTACATGCTCGCCTCGGTGGCTCGGCGCCTGCAGGGCAAGGCCAAGGAGATGTCTCCGTTCGAGGCGTTCAACGCGGTGCAGGACCACGTGCTGCACACCGCGCAGGCCCACATCGACCGGATCATCCTGGAGGCCTTCGTCGCGGGTATCGACGCCTGCGAGGACGAGGACGCCCGCGAGATCCTCGGCCTGGTGTGCGATCTGTACGCCCTGTCGGTGATCGAAGAGGACAAGGCGTGGTTCGTCGAGCACCGCTTCCTGTCCGTGGAGCGGTCCAAGGCCGTCACCCGCGCCATCAACGACCGGTGCCGCAAGCTGCGCCCGCACGCCGAACTCCTGGTGGAGGGGTTCGGGATTCCCGAGCAGCTGCGCTACGCCGAGATGCTGCATCCCGAGCACATCCCGGACGCCGACGAGCACAAGGAGAAGGACGCCGTCAGCTCGGGCACCATCGAGCCGAAGTAGCGCCTCAGCCGCGCCGGATCTTGTGCGGCCACCAGATGCGGTCACCGATCAGCGACATGGCGGCCGGCACCAAGATGGTGCGCACCAGCGTGATGTCGATGAGCAGCCCGACACCGACGGTGAACCCGATCTGCAGTAGGTTGATCACCCGTCCGCTCATCAGGGCGAACATCGTCAGCGCGAAAACCACGCCCGCCGTGGTGATCACGCTGCCGGTGCTGCCGAAGCTGCGCAGGATGCCGCGCCGCATCCCGTCCGCGGATTCGTCCCTGATGCGGGCGGCGAACAGCATGCTGTAGTCGGCGCCGACGGCGATCAGCGCCATGAACGACACCGGGAAGACCGACCAGTCGACATCGATGCCGATCAGGTGCTGCCAGACCAGCACGCTGACCCCTGCCGCCGCGGCGAAGGACAGCGTCACGACAGCGACCATGAACACCGGCGCGGCGATGCTGCGCAGCAGCACCATGAGCACCAGCAGGACACCGAAGATGGCGACCGCGCCGTAGACGGCGAAGTCCCGCCACACCTGATCGCGCATGTCGGCCGACAGCGAGGCCAGCCCGGTGCTGGCGAATCGCGCTTGGGCCAGCGAGGTTCCGGCCGCAGCCTCACCGGCCGCCACCGGCAGGTGCCTGGTCGCATCCAGCGCCTCGGCGCTATACGGGTTCACCTGCCAGATCACCAACAGGCGGGCGGTCTTTCCGTCGGGTGCGAACAGCAACTGCTCCGCGGCGCGGAACCCGGCGTCGGCGAGGCCCTGGGGCGGAAGGTAGAAACCCGCACCCGGCCCGTCCGAGGTGTGCGCGCTCAGGGTCGCCAGATAGTCGGCGGCCTCGGAGAGCCCGTCGCTCAGCTGCCCGGTGAGGCCGACCACCTGATCGACACCGCCCTTGACCTGATCCAGACCGGCCGAGAGTTGCGAGACACCGTCGGACAGCCGGTCGGCGCCACGCACCAGTTCGTCGAGCCGGGCCCGTCTCTGCGACGGTGAGTCCCCTGTGGCGGTGGCGGCCAGTTTCTGCAGGCGCGCCACGGTGTTCCTGATCGCCGGTTCGGCCGCGCGCAGCCTGTCGACGGTCTCCTGCGGCATGGCGGTGGCCAGCTGTACCTGGCGCAGCGCCCGGCTGACCGTCCCGCCGGATATCGCGTCCAGGTCGGCGATGCCGGCGCGCGCCCGCGCGCAGATCGGGTCGGCCAGGCAGTCCGGCCGCGCGTCGATGGCCAGCGCCGGCCCGAGCGCCGCGCTCACGGTCCGTCCCGCGTCGAGCACCTGGGTGTTCTGGCTGAGCACCTGCAGCGCGACGTCGAGCAGGTTCACCGAGGAACTGAGGTCGGCGAGCACCGCGTCCAGGTCGGCGGGCGCTCCGCTCGCGGTGGTCAGTGCGGCGTTCGCGGACTCGTAGCTGCCCAGTACCTCGTGCGCGAGTGCGGTGACTTGCTTTATGCCGGTGACCAATTGGGGAAGCTGAGCATCCGCGGTGGCGGCGCCGTCTCGCAGTGCCGAGGTGCCCGAGGCCAGCCGCTGCAGGTCGGGGTGCGCGGCGTCGACGCGGTCACGCGCCGACCCGAGACGGTCGGCGACCACCCCGGCCTGGTAGCCGACGGTGGTCTGCTCGAGCTGGGTTCCGTCCGGCCGGGTGAGTGCGCGCACGTAGGCGACTTCGGGGAGCTTGGTGATCCGTTCGGCGATCTGGTCCAGCGCGGCGAGGTCGTTGGTGTTCCGCATGTCGTGGTCGGCGGTGACGATGAGGTACTCGGGCGCGACTTCGTTGACGCCCCAATGCTGATAGGCCTTCTGGTAGCCGGCGGAACTCTCGGTGGCGTCGAGTTGCATGGCGTTCTCGTCGAAGTTGACCCGGAAGGTGAGCAGCACCGTCGCCGCGGCGATCAGCAGGACCAGCGAGGCCGCCGCCAGCGCCCCCGACCGGCGCAGCAC
>NZ_JBFUKN010000006.1:0-119670 GCF_056400845.1 Mycobacterium sp. P4_H6
GCTCAGTGGGAGTCGTCATGCGCGCCACTTCCTTCCACTCGGTGTCTGGTGCCGTAGAGCTCGGCCGACAGGGGGGTGAATGCGGTGCGCGAGAAGACGGCCTCCACCGGCAGGTCGAAGACATCACAGATCCGGAACGCCAGATCGAGGCTGGGATAGTGATCGCCCCGCTCCAAAGCCCCCACGGTCTGCGGGTTGACCTCGATGAGTTCCGCGAGCTGGGCTCGCGTCATCCGCCGCTCGGCGCGCAGCACACCGATGCGGTTGTGGATGGGAAGTTGCTCTCCCCGACGCACCGGACTCATGCAATCAATTGTTGGGAAAACACAACAACTTGTCAAGCAAACGCCACGGTCTGGTCACCGGCCGCCGGCGGACCTGGCCCGAAATGCGCGAAATGGCTGTCCCCGGGGGACCGGGAACAGCCATTTCGTGAATATCGGGAGCGTATTTACGTGTTACGGGGCGGGGATGGTGGCGCACCCGACACCGGGGATGCAGCCACTGGCTCCACCGGGGCCTGCGCTACCGACCGGGCCGCCGGGGATCCCACCGCTGGCTCCGCCGGGACCGGCCGTACCTGCCGGGCCACCGGGAATCGAGCCGGTTGCACCCTCAGGCCCTGCCGAACCACCGGGGCCACCGGGGATCACTCCGCTGGCGCCACCGGGACCGGCTTCGCCACCGGGACCACCCGGAATCACACCGCTGGCGCCGCCAGCGCCGGCCTCACCGACCGGGCCACCGGGGATCGCCACATTGGCGCCACCCGGGCCTGCCGTGCCGATGCTGGCACACGGCGTGCCATCGGGGTTCCAGCAAGGCGGCGGAGCGGGCTCTGCTCCGGCGATCGGCGAGAACGCGATGGCCGCTCCCGCGGCACCGGCGAACACAAATGTCGTCATCTTCGTCAGTTTGACCATCATGAAAGAACGGTTACCACCGGCGTAGATGAGCTAAACATCTTGAAAACCGAAATTGTTGACGGCGTCAGGCGAAGCGCTTGGTGTACTTCGGCGGCAGCAGTCGCATGATCTGCGTGATCGGCGCCCACGGCCAGGACGGCACGACGGCGCGGCCCTTTTCCTTCTCGATGGCCTCGACCATCTTGCGCACACCGGTCTCGTTGTCGACCATCAACAGGGTGGTCGCCGACTTCGCGGTCATCTCGGATTCGATGTAGCCGGGCTCGATCACGGTGATCCGGATGGGCCCCTTGTCGTACTCGGCGCGCAGAGATTCGCCCAGCGAGGTCATGCCGGCCTTGCTCGCGCAGTAGGCGGCCKTTCCCCCGGGCACCCCGGTGTTGCCGAGCACCGACGAGATGAGCACCAGGTGCCCGGCGCCGGATTTCTTGAACATCTCCAGCGCGGTCTCGATCTGCGCCAGGCCCGAGATCAGGTTGGTGTTGATGGTGGCCTTGTTGGCCCACGGCTTGCCCTCGCCCAGCGGCCAGCCCTTACCGATACCGGCGTTGACGATGACCCGGTCGATACCGCCGAGCTCGTCGGACAGTTCGCCGAAGACCCGCGGGATGGCCTCGTGGTCGTCGACGTCGAGCGCGGCGATGGCGACCTTGGCGTACGGGTGCTTGTCGAGGATCTCGGCACGGAGTTCTTCGAGGCGCTCCACACGGCGGGCGCACAGTGCCAGGTCACGGCCCTTGGCCGCGAAGGCACGCGCCATGCCGGCGCCCAGGCCGGAGCTTGCACCGGTGATGAGGATCTTCTGGCGGGTCATGCGCAGAAGAATAACCGAGTTATACATCTGCCAGAAATGCGCGGGCTCAGTCGACGAAGTCCTTCGCGCCGCCCCGGCGGCCGAACATGTTCCACAACGCGAAACCGGTGGTGAAGCCCAGCCCGATGGACATCATCGACACCAGCATCACGGTGATGGCGGTGCCGCCCTGCCCGGACGCCAGCTCGGCGACCCCGATCATGCCGACCGAGCTGGGCACCAGCAGCCAGAAGCCCGGCGCCAGCACCACCTGGGCGGCCGGTGTCATGGACAGCCGGCTCAGCGCGATCGCGCAGAGCATCAGGATCAGGCCGCCGCCGAATCCGCTTGCGTAGCCGCCGAAGAATGCGGCGGTCAGCGCCTGGGCGCCATAGGCGATGAACAGGACCAGCGTCAGCCACGGCATGAAGCCCAGCGGCGGTCGCAGATGCAGCAGGATCCCGACGGCGTAGACCGCGACGCCCAGCCACGGCGCCCACCCACCGAGCGTGTTGGCCTGGGTGTCGACCAGCTCCGACCACGACAGGCCCAGCAGCTGGACCGCGATCAGGATGCCCAGCGCCAGCTGGGCCAACCGGGTGAACCCGGCCATCAGTCGCGCCGACCCGGACACCACTTCCCCGGTGAAGGATTCGATGACTGCCAGCGTGATCGCCACCCCGGGCAGGAACAGCGTCAGCGGCGCGATCAGCACGCGCAGGCTGTCATGCCCCATGTGCAGCAGCCGCCCCAGACTGAACGCGACGTAGGTGACCAGGAAGGCACTCAGCGCGGGCAACAGATGCCGCAGCGACGCGTTGCCCCGGGTGATCAGTTCCAGCAGTCCGACGACCAACCCGAAAACGGTCGCCGCGACCAGCGACACCACCGTGGGTTGCAGGATCAGCGCGTACGCCGCGCTCTGCAGCCCGTAGCCGATCACCCCGACCCAGCCGGGGTAGCGCCGCGGCAGCGCGTGGATGCGGTCGAGCTCGGCCAGCCCGTCCGCGGGCTCGAGCTGGCCGTGCTCGGCGCGGTTGACCAAATCGCCCAACGGGAAGGTCTGGTCGTAGCGCAGCGGGCTGTCCCGGCGGACGACCGTGGTCTGGTGCCGGTCCCCGGCCTGGATGAAGTTCGGCAGCACCAGCATCGGGCATTCGATACCGCGCCGGTCGGCATAGGCCTCCAGCGTGGAGCGCACGACGTTGACCGAGTAGTCCGCGCTGAGCATGGCCGAGCCGAGTTTGGCGATGAACTCGATGACGGTGGGATCGTCGACCTCAGGCACGGGCGGGCCTTATCAGGATCAGCGCCGCCACGATGGCCGCCAGCGGCACCGCGGTCAGCGTCCAGCCCAGCGTGTGGATGGCCTCGATCATTCCGGCGTGCGCGCCGTCCACCACCTCGCGGGCCCGCTGCGGGTCCAGCACGTTGGTGCCCGCGGTCGAACCGGCGCCCCCGTGGGCCGCCCGCAACGCTTCTCGCGCCTGCCCTTCGCTGATCCCGCTGCCGGCGAGCCTGTCGGCGGCGGAATGCACGAAGACGGTGGTGCCGACGAGCGCGAACAGGGCCGGCCCCATCGAGTAGGCCGCTTGTCCGACAGCACTTTTCACCGCTGCGACCGCGCCGCTCAGCTCGACAGGGGCGGTCTGCAACATGACCGTCGCCTCGATGGTCTCGACGACGGCAGCGCCGACGGCAATGAAGGCCACCGCCGCGAACAGCACCCACAGTGAGCTCTGCTCGCCGAGCCGGGTGAGCACCAGCAGTCCTGCGACCAGCAACCCCAACCCGCTGACGAGCACGGCCCGCTGCCCGAGCCGTACCGCGGCCCGGCCCGCCGCCGCGGCCGCAACGGCCGACAGCAGCGCGGCGGGCGCCATCAGGAGACCCAGCGCGGTGGGTGCTTCACCGCGCACCGCGACCAGGTAGAAGGCCAGCAGCACGGTCACGCCGCCGCTGAGGAAGTTGAACGCGATTCCGGCGACGACGGCGGCGTTGAACGGACCGGAGGCGAAGATCCGCAGATCCAGGGCGGGGCTGGGGGTGCGTCGTTCGACGATCACGAACGCCACCGCGGCGAGGAGCCCGATGGCAAGCGCCCCCACCACCTCGGCGGTCAGTCCGCTTTGGAGCCGGGAGAGCCCGAAGACGGTTCCCGACAGGGCGACGGCGACCAGCAGCAGCCCGACGACGTCGAGTCGCCGCTCGGCGCGCGGTGTCTCCGGCACGTACGTGCGCACCATGGCCAGTGCGACCAGCGCCAGCGCCGGGGCCACCAGAAAGCAGGTGCGCCAACCGATGTGCTCGGCCAGCAGGGAGCCGATGGCAGGCATCGGCACGGCCGCGACGAACCCGGCGCCCAGGTGCAGTGAGATGGCGGTCGCCCGGCGCTCGGGTGGGAAGACGACGTTGACGATGGCCAGCGCCAGCCCGAGTTGCAGGGCGAACGCCAGCCCCACCCCGGCGCGGGCCACGATCAGCACTCCGGCGTTCGGCGCCAGCGCGGCCAGCACACCGAAGACGACCGTGCCCGTCAGGCCGAGCGAGAACATCCGCTTCATGCCGTACTTGTCGCCCAGCGCCCCGGCGCCGAGCACACCGGCCGCCAGGGACAGGGTGGCCACGCTGGCGACGAAACTGGCGGTGCCCGACGACAGGTGCAGGCCTTCCCGGACCGCCGAGATGTTCGCCGACAGGATCACCGGATCGGCAGCGGTGATGCTGGCACCCAGACCGGTCGCGACAATCGTCATCGTCGCGGCGGTGCCGGACACCCACTGCGGTTGGGTCACAGCAGCAAACTACTTGAGCAGACGCGACATCCGCCGGTCGGCCAGCTTTTTGCCCGCGGTCTGGCAGGTCGGGCAGTACTGGAACGACTTGTCCGCAAACGACACCTCGGCCACGGTGTCTCCGCAGACGGGGCACGGCAGCCCGGTGCGGGCGTGCACCCGCAGCCCGGAACGCTTCTCCCCTTTCAGCGTTGCGGCCTGCTGCCCCACCGAACGCGACACCGCATCGGTGAGCACCGAGGACATCGCGTCGTGCAGGTCGGCCAGTTGCGCGGCCGAGAGTTTGTTGGCGGTCGCGAACGGCGACAGCCTGGCCACGTGCAGGATCTCGTCGCTGTAGGCGTTGCCGATACCGGCGATCACCTTCTGGTCGGTGATGACGGTCTTGATGCGGCCGCCCTGAGCCGAGAGCACCTGCGCGAGGTCCTCGGGGCCCAGTGCCAGCGCGTCGGGCCCCAGGCCGGCGATCTGCGGGACGTCCACCGGGTCCCGGACGACCCAGACGGCCAGCCGTTTCTGGGTGCCGGCCTCGGTCAGGTCGAAGCCCTGGGCCTCGCCCAGATGGACGCGCAGCGCGATCGGGCCCTTGCCCGGTTTCAGTGGGGTCGGCGCCAGCTTGTCCGACCAGCGCAGCCACCCGGCCCGGGACAGATGCGTGATCAGGTAGAGCTCGCCGACCTGCAGACCGAGGTACTTACCCCACCGGGCCGCGCCGGTGACCTCGTTGCCGTGCAGCGCGCTGACCGGCGGATCGAAGGTCTTGAGCACCGACAGCGCAGAGATGTCGACCCTGTTGACGACCTTGCCGAGGGCGTGCCGACGCAGATGATCGGCGAGCGCCTCCACTTCGGGCAGTTCGGGCATGTCACCAGTGTGACTCGAGTGGCTCCGGCGCGAGCACCTATATCGTCTCCCGTGTGTTCACCGCGATCCGCCGCTTCCTGGTGATCAACCCCGCACCGGGACGGTGGAAGTTCGCGCTGCGGGCCGGGCTCTGTATGGCGGTGCCGGTCCTGGTGGGCTGGATGCTCGGGGACACCACCGCCGGGCTGATCGCCATCATCGGCGGTTTCACCTCGCTTTACGGCAGCGGCCGGCCGTACCGGAATCGGGCCGGCTATCTGGCGGGGATCGCGCTGTCCTTCAGCGCGGCTGTGGCCCTTGGCGATTGGGCGGCCGCGATTCCGTGGCTGGGCCTGCTGACCATCACCTTCATCGCCATGGCGGCCGTGCTGGTCTGCCACGCCCTCGCCATCGGCCCGCCCGGGGCGTTCATGTTCGTGCTCGGCTG
Organism: Mycobacterium sp. P4_H6; assembly: GCF_056400845.1. NCBI lineage: Bacteria > Bacillati > Actinomycetota > Actinomycetes > Mycobacteriales > Mycobacteriaceae > Mycobacterium > Mycobacterium sp. P4_H6. The sequence continues at coordinate 5,806 of NZ_JBFUKN010000006.1, forward strand.
CGCGGCGGGGACGGCGACGGTCGCCACCCATCTGCCGCCCTGGCATATCGGTCTGCTGGTGCTGGCCGGTGGCGCGTTCTCCTGGTTGGTGCACATGGTCGGGGTGCTGTGGGAGCCGCGCGGACCGGAGACCCGGGCCGTCGCTGCCGCCCGCACTGCGGTCAGTCGCTACCTGGAATCCCACGACGACACCGACCGCCACCAGGCCGCCAGAGCCCTGCACCAGGCGTGGAACACGCTGGTCAACTTTCAGCCCGCCCGGTTGCGGCCCGATGCCACCCTGGACCGGTTGCGGGCGGAGACCCTGCACCTGCACCGGGTGTTCGGCGCCGCGGTCGCGGACACCGAGATTCCCGATCTCGATGCCGGCCGGGACGCCGAATTGGCGCTGGGGTTCCGGCTGCCGCTGGGCCGGCCGAGCAACACCACTCTGCTGCGCCGGGCCCTGACGCCGGGTTCGGATTCGATGCGACTGGCGGTGCGGGTGGGTGTCGCGGTCGCACTGTCCGGGCTGGCCGCACTGGCGTTCGTCGCCGACCATTCCTACTGGGCGATGGCCACCGCGGTGCTGGTGCTCTACCAGGGTTTCGACTGGACCCGCACGGTGCAGCGTGGCTTGGAGCGCGTGGTGGGCACCCTGATCGGGCTGGGCCTGGCGGCGGCGATCCTGACCTGGCAACCACACGGCTGGTGGCTGGTCGGCGTGATCGCCGCGCTGCAGTTCGTCATCGAGATGTTCGTGGTGCGCAACTACACGATCGCGGTCATCTTCATCACGCCACTGGCACTGACCATCGCCGCCGGCGGGCGAGCGGTGCCCGATCTGGGGCATTTCCTGCTGACGCGGGGCCTGGACACCGTGATCGGTTGCCTCGTCGCGCTTTTGGTCTACCGGGTGGCGTTACACCGGCACGGTCCGGCACCGCTGACCGCGGCGGTGCGGGCGACGGACGCGGCGATCGCGCTCACCGACGTGCATCTGCGCGCGGGTGCGGTGACCAGTGCGCCGGCCCGCGCCGCACGCCGCGATCTGCAGCTGAGCTCGATGAACCTGCTCGAGGTGTATCAGGGCGCGATCGGCGGTTCGGCCGAGCAGCGCGCGGAGGCCGAGCGGTTGTGGCCGACGATCGCGGCCACCGAACAACTCGCCTACCGGACACTCGCGGCCTGCTGGGAGTTCGAGCACCGCTGAACCTTAGTGCACAGCCCTTTTCGCGTCACCGGCGACAATCGACAGCACCCAGCTGACGATGGACAGCACGATCGCGGCCCAGATCGCGGTCCACCAGAAGTCCTCGATGAACAAGCCCCAGTGGGTGGTGTGTTCGGTGATCCACGAGGTGATCCAGAGCATCAGCGCATTGATGACGATGTGGATCAGGCCGAGGGTCAGAATGTAGAGCGGTATCGAAATGAACTGCACGATGGGCTTGATCACCGCGTTGACGAGTCCGAAGATCACCGCGACGACGAAGATGATGCCCGCCCGCTCCAGGGTGGAGTCGCCGCCGAGGATGCTGACGCCGGGCACCAGGAGCGTCACCACCCACAACGCGACTCCGGTCAGTGCGGCGCGCAGCAGAAAATTCATGACCTCAGTCTGCCGTGCGCAGCAGGTAGATGTCCATGATCCAGCCGTGCCGTTCCCTTGCCGCGGCGCGGATTTCGGCGATGTGTTCGCCCACCTCCCCGACGGTGCCGTGCACGAGCAACTCGTCGGGCGTGCCGAGGTAGGCGCCCCACCAGATCTGGGTGTCGGGCGGGGTTCGCAGGAACGAACATTCACCGTCGAGCATCACCACGGCCGCCCCGCGGACTCCCTCGTCCCGCAGCCGGCGGCCGGTGGTGATGAGGACGGCCTCGCCAATATCGTTGAGCGGGATGCGATGCCGCGCGGTGAGCGCCTGGATGGCGGTGATCCCGGGGACCACATCGAACTCGAATTCCACGTGTTCGGCGACCCGGTCCAGGATGCGCAGCGTGCTGTCGTACAGCGACGGGTCGCCCCAGGCCAGAAAGGCCCCGACCCCGTCGGGCCCGAGTTCGGTCTCGATGGCCCGCGCCCACAGTTCGGCGCGCGCGGCATGCCAGTCGGCGACGGCCTGCTCATAGGCCGGCCCGTCCGTCGCCGGGGCTCGCTTGGGGTCGGGCAGCGCGACGAACCGGTAGCCGGGTTCGGTGATGAATCGCTCGCAGATGAGCCGCCGCAACGCGACCAGATCGTCCTTGGCGTCGCCCTTGTCCATGGCGAAGAAGACCTGCGTGTCGTTGAGCGCCGAGATGGCCTGCGCCGTCACGTAGTCCGGATCGCCCGCGCCGATACCGATGACATGAATTGTGCGCACCCGCGAAGGCTAGCCGGGCCACCAGCCCGATCGATTACCCAGTACCGCGGGTATTGACTACCGCTGGTAACGAACGTAGCTTCAAAGCTCACGCAGCATTCGAGGGAGTCGACGATGACAGCTTCGGTGAAGGCACAGACCACTCGCGCGGAATTCGCCGAGCGCCTGCTCAAGGGGTCGGTGCGCAAGTCCTATGAACCCGTGGTGGATATCGACTGGGACGCGCCGCTGGACCCGGACAAGTTCTACCTGCCGCCCAAGGTGGTGTCGCTGTACGGCACCCCCATCTGGGAGGCGATGAGCCGGGCCGAGCAGATCGAACTGTCCCGCCAGGAACTGGTGAACACCCTGTCGGCCGGTATCTGGTTCGAGAACATCCTGAACCAGGCGTTGCTGCGCAAGATGATGCACCAGGACCCGACCGCGGCCACCACCCATTACGAACTCACCGAACTCGGCGACGAGACCCGGCACATGGTGATGTTCGGGAAGGCCATCGCCAGGGTCGGCGCCGATCCGGTGCGCCCGAAGCTCTACCAGCGCATCGCCATCAACGCCCTGCCGTTCGCGTTCCGCGGCTCGGTGCTGTGGGTGGCCGCGCTGATCGGCGAGGAGATCTTCGACTCTCTGCAACGCCAGATGATGGACGATGACGAACTGCAGCCGGTGGTGCAGCGGCTGATGCGCATCCATGTCACCGAAGAGGCCCGGCACATCCAGTTCGCCCGCGACGGCCTGCGCAAGCGGATGCCGACGATGTCGCGCGCCAAGCGGATGTGGGTCGGCAATCTCAACGGGCTCGGCGGTCCGTTCTTCCGATTCCTGTTCACCAACAAGGTGCAGTACTACCGGGTCGGACTGGACGGCCGCGTGGCGCGGCGGATGGCGCGCCGGTCCCCGCACCGACACGAGGTGCAGATCGCCGGCTTCGCCCCGCTGGCCTCCTTCCTGGAGGAGGTGGGCCTGATGGGGCCGATCGCGCGGCGGATGTGGCGACGCAGCGGCTTCCTGCCCGGCGGCGCGGTACAGCCGGCGGGACGCGCCGAGATCGAGGACAACGAAGACCTCTACGACGGGCCCGCCGCCATCGAGGGCCGGGTGTCCCGGGTCCGGCTGACCGGGCACCTGGATCCGATCGACGGTCAGTACCACTGGCAGGGCACGGTTTTCGCGGCGCTGCCCGATGACGCACGCAATCCACTGTCGATCACGATCGGCAAGCAGTCCGCGTCGGCCCGGTTCACCGAACGCAGCCAGCAGGGCGGCTACTCGATCGCCGGGGTCGGCGTCCCGCCCTTCCCCCGGTAGCTCGGGCGATTCCGTTCCGCATAACTAGAACGTGTTCTAGTATCGGCGTCATGCGGTTCACCTATGCGGAAGCCATGACCGATCCCAAGTACTACATCCCGTTGGCGAAAGCCGCTGACGAGGCCGGATACCACGGGATGACCATCGCGGACAGCGTCGCCTACCCAGAGGTCTCGGACTCGACGTATCCCTACACCGAGGACGGTAACCGCGAGTTCCTCGACGGGAAGTCGTTCATCGAGACCTTCGCGCTCATCGGGGCACTGTCGGCGGTGACGACCAGGTTGCAGTTCAACGTCTTCGTGCTGAAGCTGCCGATCCGGCCACCCGCGCTGGTCGCCAAGCAGGCCGGTTCGCTGGCGGCGATGTTCGACAATCGCCTCAATCTCGGCGTCGGCACCAGCCCGTGGCCGGAGGATTACGAGATCATGGGCGTGCCGTACGCGCGGCGTGGCAAGCGGATGGACGAATGCATCGACGTCATCCGCGGGCTCACCTCCGGTGACTACTTCGAGTACCACGGTGAGTTCTACGACTTCCCGACCTTCAAGATGACCCCGGCGCCGACCAAGCCCATCCCGATCCTGATCGGTGGGCACGCGGACGCCGCGCTCAAGCGTGCCGCCCGCAACGACGGCTGGATGCACGGCGGCGGGGATCCCGCCGAGCTCGATCCGCTGCTCGCGAAGCTGAAGAAGTACCGGGAGGAAGAGGAGCGCATCGGCCTCGCCGACGAATTCCAGATCCACGTCATCTCGATCGACGGTTTCACCCTGGACGGCGTCAAGCGTCTCGAGGACAAGGGCGTCACCGATGTCATCGTCGGCTTCCGGATTCCCTACATCACGGGCCAGGACACCGAACCGCTCGATGACAAGATCCGCAACCTGGAGTGGTTCGCGGAGAACGTGATCGCCAAAACGAACGGTTAGCTCATGTGTGGGTACCCGGTACCCATGACGGACAATGTGGTCGACACCCTGCTGGAACTGGAACGCGCGGGCTGGGACTCCCTGTGCGACTCCACCGGATCGGAGTTCTACGGCGCAACCATGCTCGCGGAGGCGGTCATGGTGCTGGCCAACGGCATGGTGATGGACCGCCAGACCGTGGTGAACGCGCTGTCCGAATCACCGCCGTGGCGCACCTATGAGATCAGCGACGTCCGGTGCATCCGGATAGACGAGGACAACGCGGCGCTGGTCTACACCGGCACCGGGTACCGCGACGGCACGGAACCCGCGTTCCGGGGCGCCATGTCGAGCGTGTATCACCGCACCGGTGACAGTTGGCGGCTCGCGCTCTATCAACAGACGTCGATGGCGGCCACGCTGAGCACCTGATCGAGCACCATCCTGGCGGTGCCGACGGTGGCCGACCGGTCACCGTGGGTCGCCGGACGCACCCGCAGCGCCCCGGTGGCCTGCGCAGTCGCGTTGCCGTACAACGTCTCCCGTAGTCCGGCGACGAAGATCTCGTGCACGCCGGCCATATCGCCGGCCACCACGATCAGCGCCGGGTTGAGCAGGTTCACCGCCGGGGCGATGCCCTCCCCCACGTAGCGGCCGCTGTCGCGGACCATCCGGCGGGCCTCCGGGTCACCGTCGTTGGCGAGCTCGGCGACGTCGCGCAGATGCCGCACCGGGCGCCCCTGCTGCTGCAGTGCGCGCACGATGGCCCAGCCGCCGGCGATCGCCYCCAGACAGCCGGTGTCCCCGCAGCGACACGGAACATCCTGTGCGGCAGGTATTTTGTTGTGTCCGAACTCACCGGCGGCCTGACTGGCGCCACGCAACAGCACGCCGCCGGCGATGATGCCCGCGCCCATACCACTGGAGGCCTTGAGCACCAGCACATCGTCCTCATCGCCGCGTTCGGCGAGCGCGATGGCGTTGGCATCGTTGTCGAGAACCACCGGGACGCCCACCAAGGACGGCAGCGCCTCGAAATACGGTCGCAGTGCCACGCCGTCCCAGCCCCGCAGGATCGCCGATCCGCAGCTGCAGCCGCGCGCGGGGTCCACCGTGCCGGGCAGGCTCAGGCCCACCCCGTACACCGGGTCACCCGGGAACTGTTCGAGCAGCACGTCGAGACCCTTGACCACATCGGGCATCAGGTCGTCGGGGCCGAGCGCGACCTCCTGGTCGATATCGGCCAGCGCCAGCACGGTGCCGGCGAGGTTGCACACCGCGAGCCGGGTGCGGCTGATGCCGACCGCCACCGACAGCACCACACCGGCGTCGGCGTTGAAACTCAGTTGGGTCGCCGGGCGGCCGCCGGTCGAGGCCGCCGGTTGGCATTCGACCACCAGCCCGGTGTCGAGCAGCACCGCCAACCGGGCGCCGACGGCGGTGCGGGACAGTCCGGTGCGGGCCGCGATTTCCGCGCGGGTGATCTCCCCCTGCCCCCTGATCAGGGCAAATGTCTCACCGACGCTGGCCATGCCTTCGATTTCACCATGAAGACGTAAGTTTCGCCACTTTCGCCTGAAAAAAACAAAACTAAGTTGATGTCACGACGTAAGTCGCCTTAGTCTTGACCCGTGACACCCAGCCTCGAACGTCCCACCCGCCCGCAGTCCGTCATCGCCACCGATCCCACGGTCCGATGGCTGGCCGTGTTCGCGCTGGCGTTGGGCGGTTTCGGTATCGGCACCACCGAGTTCGTCGCGATGGGCCTGTTGCCCGACATCGCGGCCGGTTTCGGCATCACCGAACCGACCGCGGGCCACGTCATCTCCGCCTACGCGCTGGGCGTGGTGGTCGGTGCGCCGACGATCGCCGCGCTGACGGCCCGGGTTCCGCGCCGCGCCCTGCTGCTCGGACTGATGGTGGTGTTCACCCTCGGCAACCTGGCCAGCATGGTCGCCCCGACCTACGCCACGCTGGTGATCGCGCGATTCGTCGCAGGCCTGCCGCACGGCGCGTTCTTCGGGATCGCCGCACTGGCGGCGGCGCATCTGATGGGACCGCAGAACCGGGCCAAGGCCGTCGCGCACGTGCTGTCCGGTCTGACGATCGCCACCGTCCTCGGCGTGCCGATCGCCTCCTGGCTGGGCCAGGCCCTCGGCTGGCGCAGCGCCTTCGGGCTCGTCGTGCTCATCGGCGTGCTCACCATCGTTGCCCTCTGGTTCTGGCTGCCCGAGCAGCTGCGCACCATGCACGTCACCAGCCCGCTGACCGAACTCGGTGCGCTACGCCGGCCGCAGGTGCTGCTGGCCGTGCTGGTCGGCATGATCGGCTTCGGCGGCATGTTCGCGGTGTACACCTACATCAGCACCACCATGACCGATGTGTCCGGGCTGTCCCGGACACTGGTTCCGGTGGCGCTCATGGTCTTCGGCCTCGGCATGGTCGTCGGCAACCTGGTGGGCGGACGGCTGGCGGACGTCTCGGTGATCCGCGCCCTCTACCTGTCGCTGGGCCTGCTCGGCGTGCTGCTCGCGGTCTTCGTGGCCGCGGCGCACAACCCGTGGACCGCACTGCTGGTGCTGTTCGGCATCGGCGCCGCCGGTTCGGCCGTCGGCCCTGCCCTGCAGACCCGGCTGATGGATGTCGCCCAGGACGCGCAGACGCTGGCCGCCGCACTGAATCATTCCGCGCTCAACATCGGCAACGCGACCGGTGCGTGGGTCGGCGGTCTGGTGATCGCCGCCGGATTCGGCTACACCGCCCCGGCCGCTGCCGGCGCCGTGCTGGCCGTGGCGGGCCTGCTGGTGCTCACCGTCTCAGTGCTGCTGGGCAAGCGGGGAGCCGCTACTCCTCGATGACGTGGACGGCGGCCTCTTCTGCCGAGGCCGCGCCACCATCGATACCGACCTCGCTGCCCAACAACTCGGACTCGCGGTCCTCGCCGAAACCGGCGTCCGGCGCGACCAGCCGGCCCGAACGGCGAGCGCCGACCTCGTCATCGCCGGACTGCTCGTCGGGGTTGTCGTCACTGTCCAGCAGCGCCGGGTCCGGTTGCTCGTCTGCCAGACGCTCGTCGAGCGATTCGTGCTCGCGCGGCTCCTGCCAGCGGTCGGGCGGTGAGTAGCCCTCGTCCAGCAGATCGTCGACACCGCGGTCGACGAGCGTGTCTTCCTGGGTCAGCTGGTCCTCGTCGTCATTGCTGTAGCCCTCGGACTCTTCCGGCGTCTCTGCACTCATGCCACCACGATGTCACTGCATCGCGCTGACGGCCACCCGTTACGGTGAGCAGATGAGCGACTGGGCCGACGAACATCTGGCGATGTACCTCGAATCCGGTGGGGCCAAGGGCCACATCCTGGACCTGAGCGAAGGGGGCGGGCGCGCCTTCACCACCAACTGCCTGATCCGGTACCGGGGCCGCACCTCGGGCAAGACCTACGTGAAACCACTCATCTATGGGAACTTCGGCGGTGAACTCGTCGTGGTGGCCTCCAAGGGTGGCGCCGATGTTCATCCACAGTGGTACAACAACATTCGCGCGAGTTCGACGCTGGACGTGCAGGTCGGCACCCAGGCTTTCGAAGCGAGCTGGCGGGAGCTCGAAGACGAGGAACGCCACGAAGCCTGGGCGTACATGACCCATCTGTACCCGCCGTACATCACCTACCAGCAGTCGACGAGCCGGCGAATCCCCCTACTGGCGCTGGCCGTCGGCCGCCCGATCGAGGTCTTCACGCAGCACAGCGCTTGAGCGCGTTGGCGATGGCATCGACAGGGGTCGTGGCCTCGATCGCCCGCTGGATCCGCAGTCCCGCCGCCCGGTACCGGTCATCGCGCAGCACGCGGTCCACGGCCTCGCCGATCGCGGCGGCCGTCGGCGTTGAGGTGCCCAGATCCACACCGACGCCGGTGTGGTCGACGCGGGCGGCCACTTCCGCCTTGTCGGACGTCTCCCCGGCGACCACCAACGGCACACCGTGACTCAGTGCGTAGTGCACACCGCCGTAACCGCCGTTGGTGACCATCACGTCGACGTGGGGCATGAGTGCCGAGTAGGGCAACCAGTCCGTCACCCGCGTGTTCGCCGGTATCGGGCCGGCCAGGGGTGCGTCGGCGCGCGCGGTGGTGACCACCACCAGCAGATCGTCCCGGTCGCCCAGTGCCGCCAGGGTAGGTGAGATCAGCTGGTCCAGGTCGGTGTTGTCGAAGGTGCCCTGAGTGACGTGCACGACCGCGGGGGCCTGCTGCACATCCGGCCACCAGCCCGGCAATCCCCTGTCTCCCTTGTCCTTCGACGCCAGCACCGGGCCGACGAACTCCACCGTCGGTGGCAGATCTGAGCGCCGGTACTCGAACTCCTCGACCGACAACTGCACCACCGCGTCGGCCAGCCGCGGCCAGTCGCTGATGAACACCGGGGACCGACGGGAACCGGCTGCGCGCAGAGCGCGGTCGAACCGGCGCTGACTACCACGCATGATGACGCGATGCGCGACGGCGGTCATCGGCCGGTAATCGACTCCGTCCTCGGGTTGCCACGCCATGCCGAAGGGCGGGATATCGGCGCTGGACAGCGTCAGCGGTCCCACATTGCACACCACCACCGGAGGTCGCGGGCCGTCCTGCAGTAGCAGTGGTGCCGCTCCGGTGAAGGTGACGTCGACCAGGACGGCATCGAACGGGGTGCCATGCAACGCGGCACGCAGGGAACGATCTTCGGCGACAAGCGGTCTGGCGAACACGGTGTCCAGTTCGGCGCGGCCCAGCCAGAACCGCCGCAGTTGAACCGGAAGTCGGCGCAGCACGGCGGGCGCCTTCGACGGCGGATCGATCTGGACATCCTCGGGCAGGACGATGACCGGGAGCCCGGCTTTGCGCGCCAGGTCGGCGAAACCCGAGCCGGTCAGCAGGGTGACATCGTGCCCGAGCTCTCGCAGCCCCACCCCGATCTCGATCATCGGCAACACATGACCCCGAATCGGGCTGACGGCAAGCAGGTATCGGGCCAATCCTCTTCCTTCGCTCGGTGTACCCCCTGTGCCCGGGTTAACCCTCGCTCAAACCGCCGATGACCATGGCGACCGCCACCGCGGCCTGAACCGCGGCATGCACCGCCAGCACACCGGTCAGAGTCAGCACCAGGTACAGCAGCCCACCCCACACGAGATAACTGCGGGCCCCGCCGACGCTGCGCGACATCCACCAGCCGGCGGCACCGAGCAGCACATGCACGGCGCCACCCAGCCACAGCGCCGCCACCGCCGACGCGATCCCGACCACCGCGAACACCACGCTCAGGGCGACGACCACCCACTGAATAGCGTTGTCCCGGAGTCCCACTGCACGCCCCTCACCGTCCGGCCATGGCGCGTTGTGCGGATGGTGGGTGGGCATGCGCAGCCGACTACCCGGCCACTGTCCCAACAAACACCCTCCCGCGTGCTTAGAAACGCAAAAAGCGGGTACCTACTGCCTCGATGGCAGCACGCACCGAGGCCGCGACCCAGCCACCCATCGTCGCCGGCTCGACGGACTCTCCGTGGCTCACTCCGTTGCGCGAACGCGTGCTCGCCRCCGTCACCGGGTTCCTGGACACCTGTTGCAGCGAGTCGCTGCACGGTGCCCACGTCGACATCGCCGAGGACGTGCTGCGCGGGATGCTCGCCGAGGGCAAGTGCGTGCGCTCCAGCTATCTCTACCTCGGCTGGCAGTGCGGCGCGCAGCCCTCGGAGGCGACCGTCCGGGCCGCCGCAAGCCTGGAACTGCTGCACGCCTTTGCGCTCGTCCAGGACGATGTGATGGACGAGTCCGATATGCGGCGCGGCCGCCCGAGTGCCCACCGCGCATTCGAACGCTGGCACCGCGAGCGTGGCCTGCCCGGATCGTCGACCAGATTCGGCGAGTCCGCCGCCGTCCTGCTCGGCGATCTGTGCCTGGTGTGGGCCGAGCAGATGCTGCGCGAGAGCGGCGCGGGTGCGACCGCGCTGTCGCGCGCCTGGCCGCGCTATGACGCGATGCGCACCGAGCTCGCCGTCGGGCAGTTCGCCGACCTCGTCAACGACAGCGCCGGATTCCCCAGCCTGCATGATGTGCTCGACGTCGCGCGCCGCAAGTCCGGCAATTACACGGTGCGCCGCCCGCTGGAGATCGGCGCGGCTCTCGCCGGCTGCGATGACACCGTGCTCGGCGTGCTCGGCCGCTACGGCGAGGCGATCGGCGAGGCCTTCCAGCTCCGTGACGACCTGCTGGGTGTCTTCGGCGCCCCGGAAACGACCGGTAAGCCGACGGGCACCGACCTCATCGCGCGGAAGGCCACCACCGTGGTGGTCGCCGGGTACGAACTGGCCTCTGGGGCCCAGCAGCGCCAGTTCAAGGAATTCATGACGGCGGACCAACTCGGCTCCGAGGACGTGACCCGTTGGCAGGCCCTGATCTCAGAAGTGGGAACCGTGGAGTGGATAGAGGACATGATCAGTAAGAGGTTCACCACGGCGGTCGAGGCGTTGAGCAGCCTCGGCACGACTCAACTCGATGCCGACGCGCGGTCGGCACTCATCACCATGGCCTCGGCCTGCACCGAGCGGGCCGCCTGATGCGCACCGTTCCCGGGCGCACCGAGAATGTGGTCGTGGTCGGCGCCGGCCTGTCCGGCCTGTCGGCTGCGCTGCATCTGGCCGGGCGGGGACGCCGGGTCACCGTCGTCGAGCGCGGATCCCACCCCGGTGGGCGGGTCGGGCGCGCCGATGTCTCCGGCTACCGCATCGACACCGGGCCGACCGTCCTGACGATGCCCGACATCATCGACGAAACCTTCGCCGCTGTGGGGGAATCCACCACCGACCGGCTCGAGCTGCTGACCGTCGATCCCGCCTACCGCGCGTCCTTCGCCGACGGCAGCCATCTGGACGTGCACAGCGATGCCACCGCGATGGCCGCCGAGATCGAGCGGTTCGCCGGTCGCGCCGAGGCCGAGGGCTACCTGCGGTTGCGGGAATGGCTGACCCGGCTCTATCAGCTCGAGTTCGACGGGTTCATCGGTTCGAACTTCGATTCGCCGCTGTCCCTGCTGACCCCGCAGTTGGCGAAACTGGCGGCCATCGGCGGGTTCCGGCGCTGGGAGCCGATGGTGCGCCGCTTCATCACCGACGAACGACTGCTGCGGGTGTTCACCTTCCAGGCCCTCTACGTCGGTGTGCCGCCCAAGCGTGCGCTGGCCGCCTACGCAGTCATCGCCTACATGGACACCGTCTCGGGGGTGTACTTCCCGCGGGGCGGCATGCGGGCCCTGCCCGATGCGCTGGCCGCCGCCGCAAGCGACGCCGGGGTCGAGTTCCGTTACGATGCCAAGGTTTCCGAGCTGGAGCGGTCCGGATCGCGGGTGACCGCGGTGCGCACCGACACCGGCGAGCGCTTCCCCGCCGATGCGGTCATCCTGACCACCGAACTGCCCGACACCTACCGGCTGCTCGGGCGCACCCCGCGCAGGCCGGCCCGGCTCCGCCCGGCGCCGTCCGCGGTGGTGGCCCATATCGGTTGCCGCGCTGCGTCTCCCGCGGATGCCGCATCGCATCACACCATCCTGTTCGGCAACGAATGGGACCGGACGTTCGACGAGATCATCGATCAGGGCCGCCCGATGGTGGACCCGTCGCTGCTCGTCACCCGCCCGACCGCCGGTGACCCGACCCTGGCCCCGGATGGCCGGGATCTGCTCTACGTCCTCGCGCCGGCCCCCAATATCGATGTGGGCGGCAAGGATTGGGACAGCGACCGCAACGACTACACCGCGCAGATGCTCGACACGGTCACCTCGCGGTTACCTCAGCTCGGCGAGGACGCCGAGATTCTGCACGTCGTCACCCCGCAGGACTGGGCGCGGCAGGGAATGATCGCGGGCACTCCGTTCTCGTTGTCGCACACCTTCGGCCAGACCGGACCGTTCCGGCCGGGCAACACCGTGCGCGGTATCGACAACGCGGTGCTGGCGGGCTCATCCACCGTGCCCGGCGTCGGCATCCCGACCGCCATCGTGTCCGGCCGCCTGGCCGCCGACAGAATCACCGGAGTCGTATCACCGACCCGTGTTCAGACCGTGACTCGATGATGGGGGCCGTCACATGATCCACTCCGAACTGGACGCGGCAGGTGTGCAGGGCGCGCAGCTGCGGGCCGCCTACCAACGCTGCCGGGCGCTGAACGCGGCGCACGGCAAGACCTTCTTCCTGGCGACCCGGCTGCTGTCGCCGCGGCAACGCCCGGCGGTGCACGCACTGTACGGTTTCGCCCGGCGGGCCGACGATGTCCTGGACGGGTTCGACAACCGATCGACCACCGAGCGCGCCGACGAGCTGCAGGGGCTGGCCGACGCGCTGCACAGCCGGTTGGTGCTCAACCGGGTGGAGGGCGACGATCCCGTGCTGGACGCGGTGGTCGACACCGCACGCAACTACGGTCTGGAGTGGCAGCTGTTCGACGACTTCCTGGCCTCCATGCGGATGGATCTCACGGTCACCGACTATCCCGACCGGGCCGCGCTGGACAGGTACATGTACGGGTCCGCCGAAGTCATCGGGTTGCAATTGCTGCCCGTGCTGGGCACCGTGGTCCCCCGTGAAGAGGCGGCCCCGCACGCGGCGGCACTGGGAAAGGCATTCCAGCTCACCAACTTCCTGCGCGACATCGACGAGGATCTGACTCGCGGACGGGTGTACCTGCCCGCCGATGAGCTCGCCCACCACGGTGTGGACCGCGAGGTGCTGACCTGGTGCCAGCAGAACCGCCGCACCGATCCGCGACTGCGGGCCGCGCTGATCGAGCAGCACGCGCTGACCCGGGGCATCTACGATCACGCCGAACGTGGGATCGCGTTGCTGGCTCCGCAATCCCGGCCGTGTATCCGAGCTGCGCTGACGCTGTACTCGGAGATCCTGGACTGCATCGAGGAGATGAACTTCGAGGTGTTCAGCCGGCGCGCGACGGTGTCGAACGGCCGCCGCCTGCAGGTGGCGGGTCGCGGACTGTTCGACGCGTGGCGCGCCCGCGCACGCCACCGGGGGGTGGGCTCGGAAGGGACGGCCGAAGCCGCATGAGCACCGCGTCCTACAACGTTCCCGAGGCCTTCGACGCCGGCGCCGGCGCCTATGACGCGCTGGTCGGCGCCAACCCCGGCTACCACCAGCACCTGCGGCTGTCTGCCGAGCGCATGCAGCTGCCCGACGGCGGTCGGGGGTTGCGGCTGCTCGATATCGGTTGCGGCACCGGAGCTTCCACCGCGGCACTGCTGCGTGCGGCACCGCACGCCACCATCGTCGGTGTCGACGGTTCGGCCGGGATGCTCGCCCGCGCCCGCACCAAGACCTGGCCCGCCACGGTGTCCTTCGTGCAGAGCCGGGCCGAAGACCTGGCGCAAGCCGGGGTGAGCGGGCCGTTCGACGGCATCCTGTCGGCGTACCTCGTCCGCAACCTGCCCGACCCCGACCCGGTGCTCCGCTCACTGCTGGCCCTGCTGAAGCCCGGAGGCGTGTTCGCCGCGCACGAATACTCGGTACGGGACTCCCGCCGCGCCACCGCGATGTGGAATCTGGTGTCCTGCGCGGTCATCATCCCGGCCGGCAAGATCCGTACCGGGGACGCGGAGCTCTACACGTACCTGCGCCGCAGTGTCAACCAGTTCGACGGCGCGGCACAGTTCCGGAAGCGGCTGCAAGACAACGGTTTCGTCGATGTACGCAGTGAGACCGTGCCCGGATGGCAGAACGGTATCGTGCACACCTTCCTCGGCAGGGCGCCGTCATGACCGACAACCGCCGGGTCCTGCATCCCGCGGCGACGGGCCTGCCGCACGCCGCATATCTACCCGACCGGCCCACCGTGGCCGTGGTGGGCGCTGGCATCGCCGGCCTCAGTGCTGCGACGGCGCTGGCCGAACGTGGTGTCGCGGTGCACCTTTTCGAGCGCGAGTCCTATCTCGGCGGACGGGTAGGCGGCTGGAGCGAGAGCCTGCCGGACGGCTCGGCGGTGTCGATGAACCGTGGCTTCCACGCCTTCTTCCGCCAGTACTACAACCTGCGTAACCTCTTGCGGCGCATCGACGCCGACCTGTCCATGTTCAGCCCGCTGGACGACTACCCGTTGGTCGACGCCGACGGGCGACGCGACACCTTCCGGGGGCTCCCCCGGACTCCGCCGTTCAACGCCATGGCCTTCGCGCTGCGCAGCCCGACGTTCCGGCTGCGCGATCTGGTGCGCATCGACGCCAAGGCGGCGGCTCCGCTGGCCGCGGTGTCGGTGCCCGAAACCTATTGGCAACTAGACGACACCGACGCCGAATCCTTCCTGCGCGACATCAACTTTCCCGTGGCGGCCCGGCATCTGGCTTTCGAGGTCTTCTCCCGCAGCTTCTTCACCCGGCCCGAGGCCCTGTCGGCGGCCGAGTTGGCGACGATGTTCCACATCTACTTCCTCGGTTCCAGCGAAGGACTCGTTTTCGATGTCGCCGCAGAGAATTTCGATGTCGCACTGTGGCAGCCGTTGGCGCGGTACCTGCGTAGCCACGACGCCCACATCCAGCTGGGCACCGCGGTCCGCAGCGTGACGGCGACCGGCGACGGGTCGTTCACGGTCACCGACGCTTCGGGCGCCACCCTCACCACCGACGGCGTCGTGCTGGCGACCGAGGTGCGGGCCCTGCAGCACCTCGTCGCCGGCTCACCGGGTCTCGGTGACAGCGACTGGCGCGGTCAGATCGGTGATCTCGGTTCGGCGGCTCCGTTCGTCGTGCGCCGGCTCTGGCTGGACCGTCCGGTGAACGATGACCGACCGGCCTTCCTGGGGACCGGTGGGCTGCCACCACTGGACAACATCAGCGTGCTGAACCGCTATGAACAGGAAGCGACGTCCTGGGCGCAGCGCACCGGCGGATCCGTCGTGGAACTGCACGCGTACTCCGTCACCGAGGACACACCTGCGCTGCGCGCGGAACTCGATGCACGGTTGCACGAGTTGTATCCGGAGACCGCGGCTGCGGGCGTGGTGCACGAGAGCACGTTGTGCCGCAGTGATTGTCCGCGGCTGGGGCCGGGAGATTTCGCGAACCGTCCGACGGTGGCGACGACGCTGGAGGGGCTCGTGCTGGCCGGTGACGGGATCAGGATCGATCTTCCGGTCGCACTCATGGAACGTGCGGCGACGACGGGTCTCGCCGCGGCGAACACCCTGCTGGAGCGCTTCGGCGTGCGCGGCCACGATGTGTACACGGTGCCGGTACGCGGGCGCTCAGCTGTGCTGCGCCGCCTTGCCGACCGGGTGGAGGGACGGGTGCGGACATGAAAGCCTGGCCTTTTCAACTGCTTCCACGCCTCGATTGGAGCCGGCAGCGACCGACGTTCGGTCAGGCCGCGCCGTCGCTGATCGCCGCCGCGCTGGAGCGGTCCCAGCGCCGGCCCAGCGGGAACTGGTACGTGGTGGGAGCCAGCACCGATGTCGCCGGGAAGCCGTTCGGCGCGACGGTCGCCGGGGCCGAGGTGGTGTGCTGGCGTGATGACGAGGGCGGACTGCATGCCGGCCCGGCGCGTTGTCCGCACCTGGGTGCCGACCTGTGCGGCGCGCCGATCGACCGCGGACATCTGGTCTGCCCGTGGCACGGGCTGCGGCTCACCGGGCGGGGCCGGCCCGACTGGCCGGTGCTGCCGGTGTTCGATGACGGTGTGCTGGTGTGGGTTCGGCTGGATCGCATCGGGGGTGAGCAGCCCACGGATGCGCCGGTGCTGCCGGCGCGCCCCGACGGTCCGCGCATCTCGGCGGTCGCCAGCCTGTMCGGTGCGTGCGAACCGGCCGACATCATCGCCAACCGGATGGATCCGTGGCACGGCGCCTGGTTTCATCCGTACTCGTTCGCGCGGTTGGAGGTGTTGAGCGCACCGGCCGAAGATCCTGACCTCCCCGAGGAGGAGGACCGGTTCCTGGTGGCGGTCACATTCCGGATCGGCCGGCTCGGTGTGCCGGTGATCGCCGAGTTCACCAGCCCGGAGCCCCGCACCCTGACCATGCGCATCATCGATGGCGAGGGCAGCGGTAGCGTCGTCGAAACCCATGCCACCCCAAATGGTGCCGGGCCCGACGGACGACCGCGCAGCACCGTGATCGAGGCGGTCATCGCCCATTCCGACCGTCCCGGTTTCGCGCGGGCCTTGCGGGCGCAGTCGGTGATCGTGCCGTTCATGCGGCAGGCGGCGAATCGGCTGTGGCGTGACGATCTGGAGTATGCGGAGCGCCTGCAGGAGGTGAGCCGCCAGGACGCCGATGGCACCGCGGAGTTGCTCAGGCCGCCCGACGCGCCCATACCGGTAGATCCGCAGCCTCCAGCAGCGGTACCTGATCCTGCGCCCAGGGGCTGATCGCCCAGGGCAGCGCGGCGGCGGAGCGCACCTCGCTCCAGTCGGCCCACACCAGGTCCATCACCTCATGAGGTGCGGCGGCAAGTTGGCCGTCGATGAGCGCGCAGAACACCGGGCATATCTCGTTCTCCACGGTGCCGTCGGCCGCGCGGGCGCGGTAGCGGAATTGCGGTAGGACGCAGTGCACATCGCGGATCGCCACGCCGAGTTCCTGGTATCCGCGCCGGTGCACGGCGTCCACGATGGCCTCACCGGGGGCCGGGTGGCCGCAGAACGAATTGGTCCACACACCGGGCCAGGTCTGTTTACCGAGCGCGCGGCGGGTGAGCAGGACGCGGCCGGTCTCGTCGAACAGGTAGCAGGAGAACCCCAGGTGCAGCGGGGTGTCGGCGTGGTGCACGGCGGACTTCGGGGTGCTCCCGACGGCGTTACCTGCATCGTCGAGCAGGACGACCTGCTCCTCCGGGGCGACATTCACACGGATGGAGATAGCCGGTGGCGCCGAAGCCGAAACGTGTGGCATGTCAACGCAGGCGCTCGTGTCGGTCAACCTGGCGATCAGAACGGTGCGACCAGCTCCCGGCGATACCGTTCCACCCATCCGATGTTGGATTGCCGTTCGTCGTCGATGCGTTTGGCACGGTCCTCGGCCCGGGTGCGCTCGCGGCGCGGCATCGTCACCGCCGCGGTGTGTTTGGGCGGTGGTTGCCCCTTGACGTGAACGTCCGCCGTCGGCGCGCAGAGTTCGGGAAACAGCGTCCGGCTCCCCGGCCTGGTGGTGTGCGTACTGCCGTCGGGGTCGGTCCATTCCAGGGTGCCGTCGGCGAACTGGCGGCTGCGCCAACCGGCCCAGAACGTCTTGCACAGGTGGTGCTCTCGGCACAGCAGGACGAGATTCGAGGCGGCGGTCGGCCCGAACGGGTACGGGATCGTGTGGTCGATATCGGTGACCGTGCGGGTGCAGCCGGGAAACCGGCAGGTGCGGTCGCGGCAGCGCACGAAGCGCGCCAGCGCCGCCGAAGGCCGGTACCGGGGTTCCGGTGGCGACGTCCCAGGATGGATGAGGGGACACAGCGTGGCGTGCCGCGCAATCTGCGCGATCACCGGAGCGGGCACCACCGGCCCGCCCAGGATGGCCCCGGGGGCGACGGGACAGAACTCGCCGCGGTCCCCGCGCAGGCCCGAGATCAGCTCCGGCCAGGTGTGCAGATACCACGGCTTGGAGAACAGTGGCCTGCGCCGGGCGACCAGCGCACGGCGCTGAGCCGTCAGGTCACCCACCGGCGGCGCGTCTGAATCCGCGTCCGACTCACGCTCGGGATCGGGGCCGGGGTCGCTCTGGACGGGCGCACCACCGGGTGTGTGACCGTCACCGTCAGCCGGTGGCGGGCCATCGGTAGGCGGCAAGGGCGCCGCGTCGACAGCGTCGTGGCGGGCGACCACGTAGATCACCACCCCGCCGGCCGGCGGTGCGGTTGCGGCCTCGCAGTCCACACGTTCGCACAGGCACGGCAGCCGATCCCACCCGAAGCCCATCGCCCCCAGGGCCGCCGCACGACGGATATCCAACGAGCGGGGATCGTGATCGCACACCGTGCGGGCCAGTGCATCAGCCCGCTTGTCGACGGCCATCCCGTCCGCGACCGACAGCGAGGCGTTCAGTTGCGCGGTGCCCGTGGCGTCGTCGACGAAGATATCTGCCCGATGCCCATGCGCGGTGGCCTCGGAACGGCGCACCGCGAGCGGATCGTGGGTCAACACCACAGTGTCGACCGCCTTTTCGGTCTGATCCACCGACATCGCAGCGCCGGAGGCGAACTCGGCGGCCAACGCGGTGTCGATGGCGCGCCGCGCGGCGGGATCTTTGACCATCATCGTGCGGGTGCAGATGATGTGCACTGTCTTGTAGCAGAGCGCGCCGGCGGCGAACACCTGCCGCAGCTTCGGTAACCGTTCGGCCAGCGCCACGGCGTCCATCAACAGCCCGGAGGCCACCCCGCTGGTGATCCCGTGCGTCGCGCCGATCTGCGCACAGACCGCTGACCAGTTGTCGAACCGCCACTGCTCCCGCTCGGCCGACCCGGCCGCAGCATAGGCGGCCGCGAGCATGTCGGCCATGGACGACAGCCGCGCGGCGCAGGCCGCGTTCTCCAGCCGCGAGTAGGCGCGGACCCGGGCAGCGGGGGTCTTTGCCGCACCTATCTCTGCCAACTGGATATCGAACATATTTTCGATTCTTGTCGCATCCGAGCCCGCCCGCCACCGTCAAACCCGCTGGCTGTGGATGAATTTGCGTTTGTGGATAACTCGGCGGCGAGGCCGGAAATAAACCGCACCCCCATCCGGTTACAACCAGCATCGCTTATAGAACATCGTTCTATAAGGTGGTCACACGAGATAGGAACGCACATGACGAACGTCGTCTTCATCCACGGACTGTGGGTCGCGCACACCGCATGGCAACCGTGGATCGAACACTTCGAAACCCAGGGATATCAGGCCTTCGCCCCGGCGTGGCCCGGCGAGCACGCCACCCCCGAACAGACCCGGCTCCATGCCGCCGACCAGGCGGGCAACGGTATCGACGAGTTGACCGAGTACTTCGCGCGCTACCTCGAGCAGTTCGACGCCCCGCCGGTGGTGATCGGGCATTCGTTCGGCGGTCTCATCGCCCAGAAACTGTTGGGACAGAACAAGGCAGCGGCGGCCGTCGCGATCGATCCCGCCCCCATCAAGGGCGTCAAACCGCTACCGCTCGCCCAGTTACGTTCCGCCTTCCCCGTTCTCGGCAACCCGCTCAACAAGGGTCGGGCCAAGGGGCTGACCGAGGCGCAGTGGCGTTACGGATTCGGAAATGTCCTGCCGCAGGAGGAATCCGATGAGTTGTGGGCGAAGTGGGCCATCCCGTCGCCGGGCAAGCCGCTCTTCGAGGCCGCCTCGGCGAACKTCGCCAAGAACTCGCCGGCCGCGATCGACACCGGCAACAGCACCCGCGGCCCGCTGCTGATCACCGGTGGCACCGCGGACCACACGGTTCCGCTGGTGAGCACCAAGGCCACCCACCGGTTGTACGAGAAGTCCGGTGCCATCACCGATTTCCACGAGTTCGAGGGACGCGGACACTCGCTGACCATCGATCACGGCTGGCGCGAGGTCGCCGATGTCTCGCTGCAGTGGTTGGCGCACAGGAAAGTAGCCTCGCAGGCATGACGCCACGCCGGCGCACCGCCAGCCACGAAGTCTCGGCCGCGTTGCTCAACGCGGCCGAGGCCGTGCTGGATCGCGACGGCATCGACGCCGTGACCGTGCGCGCCGTCGCGCACGAAGCGGCGGTCGCCCCCATGAGCGTCTACAACCGGTTCGAAAACAAGGACGGCCTCGTGGTCGCGCTGGCGACCCGGGCACTCGGGGAGCTGGCCGCGGCCATTGACGCACCCGCGGCGGTTGAGCCCGTCGAGCGATTCCTCACGGCGTGCCGCAACTACCGGGACTTCGCCCTGCGCCACCCGGCGCGCTACTCGCTGATCTTCGGGGCGGGCAGCCCGCTGGAGGATCAGTCGTCGGCGGTGGCGGCGACCGGCCGGGCGGTGTTCGACACCCTGACAGCGTTGATCGAGGCCATGAGAACCCCTTCTGCTCAGCCGGATTCGCCCGAGGCTGCGCAGATCGTGTGGGGCGCGATTCACGGTGCGGTCACCATCGATCAGGTCGGTATCGGGCAGACCCCGGACAGTGACGCCACCTTCGAGAACCTGCTGGCGCTGATGGTCGGAAGCCTGTCGGACTACAGGTAGGTGGGTAGCTCCGGGTCACCGGCGGAAAGGTTGATGGGCAGCTTGCCGGCCGCCGACGCCGCCGAGGACAGGGCTCTGCCGACCGGACCCGCGACCACGCCGGCGGCCGCGTGGAGCACCCGGATACCGCTTCGGGTGCGCGGGTTCATCAACTGCAGCATCCTGGGCCGGATGAGGGGCGCAGCATCGATGAAGGGCTTCATCAGCCGCTCATGGCGAGCCAGCGCCCCGAGCACATCGTCGCCGGAGCCGAGTTCACCGGCCAGGACGTACGCGCCGATGAGCGCCAGACTGGTTCCTGCACCGCCGAAGGTCGCGTTGCAGTGCGCGGCATCCCCGAGCAGAGCGACGCGCCCCTTACTCCACGCCGGGCTGCTCATCTGCCCCACCGACGAAAAGTACATCGGCGCACCGGCATCGAGTTCATCCAGAATCCGGGGAGTGGCGCCGCCGAGATCGTCGAAGGTTCGCCGCAGGATGGTGTTCAGGTCCTCGCGGCCCAATTCGTCCAGACCGCGCACATCGGAGACGAAGCTCAGCATGGCGCGGGTGGTTCCGAGGTTGTCCGGCCGCAGGTGCACCGAGCGGGACTCGGTCGCGTGCTGCCAGCTCCACCAGTTGTCGTCGTCATCGCGCCGGGGGATGGTCGCGTAGGCGATGTACATACCGAGATCGTTGACCTCGGTCGCGGCGACGAAGCGCCGCGAACGTGAGTGCAGGCCCTCGGCGATGACCACCAGATCGGCGTCGAGAGCGTCACCGTCGTCCAGCGTGACGGCGACGTGCTCGCCGTGGTCGACCACATCGGCAATCTGGGTGCCGAACCGGAAGTCGGTCGAATCGGCGTGTTCGATCAGGATGCGCGACAATTCGCCGCGCAGGATCTCCAGTTCCGCCGTGGGCCCGTCGGTTCCGGGCGAGACGGGAAATGAGGCCGCCGTCGAACCGTCGGCCCGCAGGAAACGCATCCCGACCTCGGTGGTGTTGGCCGCCCGCACGTCGGCATCGATGCCCATCCGCCGCACCACCTCGCGGGCGGCGCCGCGGATATCGACGTTCTGCCCCTCGTCGCGACGGTCGGGATAGCGCTCGATGACGGTGGTGTCCCAGCCGTTCGCCGCGAGTTGACGAGCCAGGGCGGGTCCGCCGATACCGGCGCCGGAAATGACAGCGTGTTGAGCCACCCTTCGAACGTAGCCGCTGGTTCTGTGAGACCGCGCGCGCCGTAGTCTCGGTGGCCATGACCATCACCGTCGACGAGATCCTGGTCGCCGACCCGCCGGAAGCCTGGACCGCCGCCGGGTTCACCGTCTCCGAGGGCATCTGCCGGGTGGGCGACGTCGGTATCCGGTTGGTCGGGCGGGACTGCGGCACCGGCATCGTCGGGTGGTCGCTGGGTGGAGTCGACACCTCTGAACTCGACGGCATCCCGACGAGCACGTCCGACGCGGGCCCCGCGGCACCCGCCGAGCACGCCAACGGTGTCACCGGGATCGACCACATCGTGCTGTTCTCACCGGACCTGGATCGCACCGTCTCGGCGCTTGCCACCATGGGTGTGGAGCCGCGCCGGGAACGGCTGGGCGAACTCGGCGGCCGGCCGATCCGGCAGATCTTCTTCCGATTCGGTGCGGTGATCATCGAGGCCGTCGGCTCGCCCGACACCGCAGGCGAGGGGCCCTCGACGCTGTGGGGGATCACCTACAACGTCGCCGATATCGATGAGACCGCCGCCTACTTCACCGGCCGCACCACGCGGATCAAGGATGCCGTGCAGCCGGGCCGCCGGATCACCACGGTGCATCATCAGGAGTTCGGTATGTCGGTGCGCACCGCAATGCTCTCGGCACCTATTCTCAGCACATGACCGACGACCCGGTGGTGATCCACACCGACGGCGGGTGCCGTCCGAATCCCGGTCCCGGCGGGTGGGGTGCGGTGCTGCGCCAGCGTCAGCACGTCCGCGAGATGTGCGGGGGCGAGCCCGGCGAGACCAGCAACAACCGGATGGAACTCACCGCGCCGATCATGGCGCTGGAGGCACTGACCCGGCCGATGGTGGTGCATCTCTACACCGACAGCACCTACGTGCGCAACGGCATCACCAAGTGGGTTCTGGGCTGGGAGCGCAACGGATGGCTCACCGCGGCAAAGCAACCGGTGAAAAACGTCGATCTGTGGCAGCGCCTGCAGGCCGCGTGCGCGCGGCATCAGGTCGAATGGTTCTGGGTGAAGGGGCATTCCGGTGTCGCCGACAATGAGCTCGCCGACGTGCTGGCGACCCGCGGGCTGCAGGAAGCCATCGCCAACGCGTGAGGAGGAGGCGCCGACAGCGCCCCCTCCTCGACCCGAGCGCTAACTCACCGCTTCGGCAACCCGATTCGCCGCCAGCATCGACGAATAACCGGACTCCTCCACCTCCCGGCAGTGATGCTGATAGACCTGGCCACCACCCATGTAGACCAGGAACGCTTCCGGCTTGCCGGGCACGTTCTCGCCGAGGAACCACGCCTTGGCCTTCTTGCCCTCGGTGTACATCACGGTGGCCTTGCCGGTGCGCTCGGTTTCCTGGGCCCACCATTCCTCGGACTCGGGCGTGGCTTCGAAGACGTCGACGCCGTTGTCCCGCGCCCAGCTCAGCGCCCGCTGCAACCATTGCGCGCCGAGCTGGATCGGCACCACCAGGTTGGAGTACGGCGTCTGCGGGCCCAGTGACATGAAGAAGTTCGGGAAGCCGTGCACGCCGATACCCAGGTTCGAGCGCAGCCCGTCGCGGGCCCACCTGTCTCGCAGCGTGATTCCCTCCCGGCCGATGATGTCGATATTGGTCAGGGTGCCGGTCATGGCGTCGAAGCCGGTGGCGAAGATCAGCACGTCGAGTTCGTACTCGGTATCCCCGACGCGCACCCCGTTCGGGGTGATCGCGGTGATCGGTTCCGAGGCGGTGTCGACCAGGCGGACGTGGTCGAGGTTGAACGCGTCGTAGTAGCCGTGACCGGTGGGCACCCGTTTCCCGTTGAACGAGTATGTCTTCGGGCACAGCAGGTCGGCAGTTGCCGGATCCTTGACGATCTCGCGGATCTTGGACCGGATGAACTCGGCGGCCAGTTCACTGGCCTCGTGATTCACCGCCAGATCGTTGAAGCACTCGTTGGCGAAGTGGAATCCGCCCTCGTTCCACTTCCCCTCAAAGATGGCGCGGCGCTGCTCGTCGGAGACCTCCAGCGCGCTGAACTCTGCCGGCTCCATGGCAACCCCGAACGGGTGATTCGCGGCCTTCTCATAGATCGCGTCGTAGTTGTCGCGCAGCCAGGTCATGTCCTCGGCGGTGACGGCGTCGTTGCTCGTTTCCACCACGAAGTTGGGGGTGCGCTGGAACACCACGAATTCGTCTACCTGCGGCGCGATCTCGGGAACGATCTGGATTCCCGAGGCGCCCAGTCCGATCAGGCCCACGCGTTTTCCGGCCAGGTCCACGCCCTCGCGTGGCCAGTGCGCGGTGTGGTACTTCTCCCCGGCGAAGGTGTCGATGCCGGGGATGTCGGGGTAGATCGCCTGGGACAGCACACCCATGCCGCTGATGAGGTACTTGGCGGTCACGGGTGCGCCGCCTTCGATCTGCACGGTCCAGGTGTTGGTGTCCTCGTCGTAGCGCGCGGACTGCACCCGGGTGTTGAGCCGGATGTCGCGGCGCAGGTCGAGGCGGTCGGCGACAAAGTTGAGATAGGCCAGCACCTCTCGTCCCGCGGGGTAGCGCTGCGTCCAGGACCACTCCTCGCGCACCTCCTTGGAGAAGGAGAAGGAGTAGTAGCTGTATTCACTGTCGGTGCGGACCCCGGGATAGCGGTTGGCCAGCCAGGTGCCCCCGACGCCGTCCTGGGCGTCGAGAACCACGGTGTCCAAGCCGATCTCGCGCAGATGGTGCAGGATCGCCAGGCCGGAGAAGCCGGCCCCGATCACGATGGCGTCATGCGTTTCGATGGTCATACTGAACTCCTAGACGGATTCGGTGGTGCGCTGATGGGCGTTGGCGGTGCGGCGAGCGTGGTACCAGGCGGCCATCGTCGCGATGGCCGCGTCGGCGGCGTCGTGCTGTCCGGCTTGCAACGGGAAGACATGCTGCTGACCGGTCGCCACGTCGAAGGTGACGTCGACGCCGGCATCCCGCACCAGCATGTGCAGCCGGGTGGCGTCGGCGTACAGCGATTCGATATCGGCCGCGGTGATGTAGAGCGACGGGAATCCGGTGAAGTCGGCGTACAGCGGGTTCACCAGTGGATCGGCCGGGTCGGCGCCGCCGGAAAGGTAGCGGTCGATGTTGCCCTGCAACCCTTCTCGGGTGATCAGGAAATCGGTGGCATCGTTGGTCACCAGTGTCTTGCCGGTGTTCTCCATGTCCAGCCACGGCGAGATCGTCATCACCAGCCCGGGTGTGCGCTGCCCGCCGCGCAGCATGCGCAGGGTGGTGGCGATGGCGATGTTGGCACCGGCACTGTCCCCGACGAAGCTGATGTCGGCCGGGTCGGTGCCGTCCTGGACCAGCGCCTGGAACACCGCGGTGGCATCGTCGAGCTGGGCGGGGTACGGGTGCTCCGGGGCGCGCCGGAAATCGGCGACGAACGCGGTGGCGCCGAAGGCACTCGCCACGTGGCCGGCGAACTTGCGGTGGCTGGCCGATGAGCCCAGAGCGAATCCGCCGCCGTGTAGGAACACCAGCACCTGTGCCGGATCGGCTGTCAGTGGCCGGACGAGAATGCCGGGCACACCACCGATCTCGGTGGTCTTGTAGGTGACATCCTCGGGTTCGGTGGTCACCCGCTGCCAGTCCTCGAACAGCCACCGCATCAACCGCAGCGACATCTCGGGATTGGCAATGAACTCCTCGGTCCACTCGGCGTAGATGCGGCCCAGTGGGTCCGTCGGTTGGGGCGTCATGGGTTCTCCTGATCTGGTCAGCAGCGGCTGTGACCTGCCGCACTGCAGCCAGTCTGTGGTCGGTCGAGACACTCCTTTCCGGGTGTCGCAAATTGACGCACTGCTGTCTCACCGTGACGCAGGTCACTGCGACACCGGGGGCGCGCGACAGGCTTCAGACACCTACTCACAGGAGAAGCTCATGAACCGTCTGCACGACAAGGTCGCCCTGGTCACCGGCTCCTGCCGGGGTATCGGGCACGCCATCGCGGAGGCCTTCGCCCGGGAGGGCGCCACCACCATCGCGACCGGGCGGTCCAAGACCGACGAGGCGTTCGGCCCGCGTTCGGCGGGTATCGATTACCGCCAGCTCGACGTGTCCTCCGAGGAGGACTGGACGACCGTGATCGACGACGTACTCGACCGCTACGGCCGTATCGACGTGCTGGCCAACAACGCCGGCATCATTGCCTACCAGTCACTGCACGAGCTGAGCGTGGCCGAATGGGAACGGGTCATCGCCACCAACCAGACGGGCACCTTCCTGGGGATGCGCTCGGTGATCCCGCACATGGTGAGCCGGCGCAGCGGATCGATCATCAATGTGTCGTCGATCTGGGGCAACGCCGCGGTGGCCGGCGCGCATGCCTATCACGCCACCAAGGGCGCGGTGCGCAACATGTCCAAGAGCGCGGCGATCAGCTACGCCAAGGACAACGTCCGGGTCAACTCGCTGCACCCGGGGTTCATCAAGACCCCGCTGACCGACTCACAGGAAGTCGAGATCAACGAGTTCGTGGTGGCACAGACGCCGATGGGGCGTGCCGGTCTACCGGAGGAGATCGCCCACGGTGTGGTGTTCCTGGCGTCGGACGAATCGAGTTTCGTCACCGGCTCCGAGCTGGTGATCGACGGCGGTTACCTGGCGCAGTAATGTTATCCAGATAAATTGTAGGTCTTGAGCTTTCGGTGGATCGTGGCCCGCGAGACACCGAGCAGCTCGGCAGCTCTGGACCGGTTTCCGCCGGCCTCCTGCAGTGCGCGGCGGATGGTCTCCATCTCGGTGCGCTCGATCATCGACCAGGAGCGGTGCGCCCGTAGCGAATCGGGCAGCTGGTCGAGTTGCACCACGCCGCGGCTGCCCTCCCCCACCAGTTGCCCCACCAGCGTGCGGAGTTCGGCGAGATTGCCCGACCAGCCCGCGGCCTCCAGGGCCCGGCGGGCATCATCGCTGACCGTCAGGCGCAGACCCGGTGATCGTTGTGCGACAAAGGCATTCCACAGCGACGCGATGTCCGCGGTGCGCTCCCGCAGTGGTGGCACCCACACCATCGCCACACCGAGCCGGGTGGCGGCCGCCTCGGCATCGGCCTGGGTGGGCGCCGTCGCCGTCATCAGGATTGACCCGTGGCCGCTGTCGGCGTCGATCAGGCCGCGCAGCGCTGCCAGCGCCTGCGCGTCGAGGTTCTCCACCCCGCGCACCACGACCCTGGATGATCCGGTGACGGCGTCGGACAGTTCCTGCAACCAGACCTGATCGCCGACGATCTGTCGCTGCGCGGTGTGCACCACCGTCACATCGTCGTGCACCGCACCAGGCCGGTACGGACGGCCCAGTGCCAGCGAGGTTTTCCCGGTACCAGGCTCCCCGGCGATCAGCAGCGCGGTGCGGGCCGCGATGTGCCTGCTGACATGATGCGCCGCCGTCAGCCACGACTTCGTCTGCCCCACAAGACCGCCCGGCGACGGACGGCCGTGCGCGAGGCTCACCCGCGGCGCCGGCCGCAGCGCGGCAACCACCCCGGCGCCGCCGTCGAGCACGCTGGCGTCGATGGCGGTGGTACCCACCGACAGCTCGGCGGTCAGGCGGGCATCGTGGCGCAGTCCCGCGGTCAGGTGCCCGATCAGGTCGACGTCGGTCTGGGTCAGCTCCCCCGCCCGGCGGCTGCGCATCGTCAACCCGTCGGGGCCGAACGCCACCACCGGTCCATCATGTCGCGCGGAGCCGTCGAGGAACGCCGCCAGGATGGCCCGCGATCCGGGCTGGGCGACGTCGAGCACGTGCTGTTGAAGTTGCGCGGCAAGTGAATTCGTCAGTGGCAGCAGCAGGCCGCTGCGCTCGTCGATCTTCGTCGACATGGTGACCGCGGCCAGCAGCTTCCCGGTGATGGGATGCCACACCGGCGCGCCCGTGCACAGGGCGTTGGAATAGACGTCGGCGAAATGCTCGGCGCCCTC
This sequence comes from Mycobacterium sp. P4_H6, assembly GCF_056400845.1. Lineage (NCBI taxonomy): Bacteria > Bacillati > Actinomycetota > Actinomycetes > Mycobacteriales > Mycobacteriaceae > Mycobacterium > Mycobacterium sp. P4_H6. The sequence goes on from NZ_JBFUKN010000006.1 coordinate 33,711, forward strand.
GATCAGCACGCTCTTCCCCGAGGCCAGGGCGGTACCCACCCCGTTGGTGCCGACGGCATCCTCGGCCAGCACCGCACCGCGGACGGTGCCCAGCCGGTCCAGCTGGTTCATTGCCGATGAGTCCAGCGACCACCGCTGCACGATGCGGCCCTGCGCGTCGGCGAGCAACAGACCCATGCCCGACCCGGCGAGGTCCTCGGCGGCGCGAGCCATCGGCGCCTGGAACATCTCCAGCAGGTGGTTGTCGATCAGTTCCTCGTCGACGCGCGGCACATCGCGGACATTGGCCGGGGCGCCCAGCGCGCTCTTGGACCGGCGCCACGATTCGAGCAGGTCCGGTGGCACCGCGAGATCCGGGTCGGACGCGGTCAGGAACTGCGCACGAAGCTCCTCGAGCCTCGATCCGGTGGGCCGTGCCGACACGAACAACTCCTTGCGTCACGCATTCGGGGCGTCGCCGGCGAATGCGATCTGGATCACAAAATCTTAGCCCTGATCCTGCGGCCGATCGGCGCCATGCCCGCGGACTGTCTCAAAAAGATGCAGTCRTATCCGGGGTCACATGTGCGCCCTAGCGTGATGCAGCATGACAACGACGCTGGCAAAACCCTCTGCGACACCCTCCGGGACGGCGCTGGTGCACGGCCACCGCGTCCCCACCGGACTGTTCATCGGTGGCCGCTGGCACAGCACCGACGACACCTTCGCCGTGCTCGACCCGGCCACCGGGGAGCAGATCGCGACCATGTCCGACGGCGGCGCCCTGGACGCGGAGGCCGCGCTGGACGCGGCGGCGGACGCGCAGCAGCAGTGGCGCCGTGTCGCCCCGCGGATGCGGGCAGAGCTGTTCGGTCACGCCCACCGGCTGCTGCTGACGCGCGCCGAGGAGTTCGCCGACGTGATGACCGCCGAGAGTGGCAAGCCGCTGGCCGAGTCGCACGCCGAGTTCGCGCTGTCCGCGGAGTTCTTCCTCTGGTACACCGAGCAGATCGCGCACCTGCACGGCAGCTACGCGCCGTCGTCGCACGGCGGCTACCGGGTGATCACCACCCACCAGCCGGTCGGGCCCGCGCTGCTGATCACCCCGTGGAACTTCCCGATGCTGATGATCGCCCGCAAGGCCGGTGCGGCGCTGGCTGCCGGCTGCCCGGTGATCGTCAAGTCCGCCAAGGAGACTCCGCTGACGTGCGCGCTGTTCGTCGAAACCCTGCGCGAGGCCGGCTTTCCCGACGGTGTGGTCAACCTGATCCACACCACGGAATCGGCCGCGGTCTCGGCGGCGCTGATGGCCGATGACCGGTTGCGCAAGGTGAGTTTCACCGGGTCCACCGGGGTGGGTGCCACCCTGCTGGAACAGGCCGCCCCGGGCATCATCAACACCTCGATGGAACTCGGCGGGGACGGCCCGTTCATCGTCCTGGACGACGCCGATATCGAACTCGCGGCGCAGCAGGCCGTAGTGAGCAAGTTCCGCAACGCCGGGCAGGCCTGCGTGGCCGCCAACCGGATCATCGTGCACAGTGCGGTGGCCGAGGAGTTCACCGCGCGGTTCGTCGAACTCACCAGGGAGCTCACGGTCGGCAACGGTTTCGAACCCGGTGTGGACGTCGGGCCGATCATCTCCGAGCGGCAACGCGACACCGTCGTCGATTTGGTCGAGACGCTGCAGGCCACCGGCGCCGAACTGCTCGTCGGCGGAGGTGCCCGTCCGGGCGCCGGGTACTTCTTCGAACCCACCGTCTTCCGGGTGCACAACCGCCCCGAGGAGCTCTGCAGCAGAGAACTTTTCGCGCCCGTTGCGACCATCTACCAGGTGGACTCGACCGCCGAGGCGATCGCCTTCGCCAACGACACCAAGTACGGGTTGGCCGCCTACGTGTTCACCAGGGATCTGTCGCGGGCCGTCGCGGTCGGCGAGCGGCTGGACTTCGGCATGGTCGGCGTGAACCGCGGCATCATGGYCGACCCGGCGGCGGCGTTCGGCGGCGTGAAGGCTTCCGGGCTCGGCCGCGAGGGCGGGCACGACGCCATCTACGACTACCTGGAGCCCAAGTACCTGGCCGTCACCGTCAACGAGGAAGAGGGCCTGTCATGACCGCCACCTTCGCTTCACCGGTGCACACCGCCAATGAACTGGGCGTCGGGCTGCTGCGTCAGCCGTCGATGGTGCTGTTCGGTCCGGGACAGCGCCGGCAGATCGCCCGGGTGGTGCAGGGTCTCGCCGAGCGTGTCCTGGTGGTCACCGACGCCCGGATGGCGGCCAGCGCGGAGTTCGTGCGGATTGTGGAAGAGATTCAGCAACAGGGTGTTTCGGTGTCGGTGTACGACGGGACCGAGCCGGATCTACCGCGCCGCAACGTCGTGGACGTGGTCGAGCGTTTCGGCGGCAGTGCCATCGAAGCCATCGTCGGTATCGGCGGCGGATCGTGCATGGATCTGGCCAAGGTCGCCTCGGTGGTGCTCCGGCATGGCGGTGACGTGCGCGACTATTACGGGCAGTTCCTGGTGCCGGGGCCCGGCATACCGGTCATCACCGTCCCCACCACCGGGGGCACCGGAGCCGAAGTCACCTGTATCTCGGTGGTTTTCGACGAGGAGCAGGGCATGAAGGTCGGTGTCGCCAGCCCGCACCTGGAAGCCCACGCCGCGATCATCGACCCCGAACTGACGCTGACCTGCCCGGCCGGGCTGACCGCGGCGTCCGGCGCGGACGCGCTGTCGCACCTGATCGAATCCTTCACCGGCAGGGCGAAGAACCCGGATGCCGACCAGCTGGCCGGCACCTTGTACGCCGGCAAGAATGTGCTGGCCGATGTGTACGCCCGCACCGGTCTTGCGCTGCTGAACAACTCGCTGCCCGCGGTGGCCGCCGATCCGTCCGATCTGGCGGCGCGCTCGGACACCCTGTTCGGTGCGTACTGCGCCGGGATGGCCATCAACACCGCGGGCACCGCCGGGGCGCACGCGATCCAGTCCCCGATCGGCGGCCTCACCCACACCCCGCACGGTTTCGGTATCAGCGCGCTGCTGCCCTATGTGATGCGCTACAACCTGCCGGCCCGCATCCCGGAGTTCGCCGAGATCGGCCGCATCCTGGGCGCGTCGGATGCATCGGATCCCCTGGAAATCCAGGCCCGGTCGGCGATCCTGCGGATCGAGACGATCTTGGAGACCCTGGGTGCCCCGCTCGATCTGCGCTCCCTGGGGCTGGAGCCCAAGGATTTCGGGTTCGTCGCCAAGCAGGCCATGCTGGCCACCCGGTTGACCGCCAACAATCCCCGCGACCTGTCTGCCGAGTCGGTGGTGTCGATCCTGGAACGCGGCTATGACGGCGACCGGAGCTGGTGGCAGCTGTGAGGGTGGCCGTACTCGGTGCGGGCTCCATCGGGGTGTCGTTCGCGATCCTGTTCGCCTGCCGCGGTGTTGACGTCGCGGTATTTGACCCGTTCGAGGACGCGCTGCCGCGGGCGGCCGCCGATCTTCGCGAACGCCTCAAGCAACTGGACCTGGCCGACCCCACCGCCATCGAAGCGCGGGTGCGGTTGACCACCGATCTGGAGGATGCACTCGCGGGCGCGACATTCGTGCAGGAGTGCGCCCCCGAACGCGTCGACCTCAAACAGGACCTGTTGGTGCAGGCCGCCGTTGGGACGCCTGCGGAGGTGCCGCTGGCCAGTTCCAGTTCGGCGATCGTGCCGAGCCGACTGGCCGAGGGGCTCGACGTCTCGGTGGCAACACGGATTCTGGTCGGCCATCCCGGCAACCCGCCGTACCTGTTGCCGGTCATCGAGGTGGTGCCGTCCGCGGTCACCGCCGAGGCGATCATCGGGCGCGCCACCGAGATCTACCGGTCGGCCGGTCTGCGACCGGTGCTGGTGCGCCGCGAGGTCGAGGGGTTCCTGTTCAACCGCCTGCAGGGTGCGCTGTTGCGCGAGGCGTACTGCCTGGTGCGCGACGGGGTGGCGACCGTCGACGACATCGACGAGGTGGTGCGCAGTGGGCTGGGTTTGCGCTGGAGCTTCATCGGGCCGTTCGAGACGGCCGATCTGAACACCCGCGGTGGTATCGAATCGCATGCCGCGAAGATGGGCCCCGCCTACGCGCGCATGGGGGCCGAGCGCGGGCAGCATGACCCGTGGACACCGGACCTGATTGCCGAGGTCACGGCACAGCGCCGGGCGTTGCTCGACCTCGAGGATTGGGATGAACGGGTGCGCTGGCGGGACCGACAGTTGATCCGGATGCGCGCACAGAACGCGGTGTGATATCCATCGCCTCGCACCCGTCTGGCTTTGCAGACCGTCACCGCCGGTGTCACGCTGGATGCAATGTATGCACGGTTAGCTGGACGACTTCGCTGGTACCTGCGTGCGCTCGGATTCCACCCGCTGGTCCGCATGGTCGATCGGCTGGAAGCGCTCGCAGTGCTCGGCGTGGTCGTCGTCGCACTCTTCGCCATCCCCGCCGCGGTGTCCGCGGGCACGGTGRTGCGCGACGCGGGCGTGCGCACGGCCGAGCAGCAGGCTCAGACCCGGCACTCCGTGCAGGCTGTCGTGGTGGCCGGTGTGGGTGCTCCCACCGAACTGGACACCCCCGCCTATGTGCGCGCCCAGTGGCGCGAGGGAACCCAGGTGCGCACCGAGTCGGTCGTCAGTCCCGCGACCATCCGCCCGGGGGATCACATGAAGGTCTGGCTGGACGAGAGCGGAAAGGTGGTCTCGGAGCCGCTGCGGGCCGACGACGCCGCGGTGACCGCCACGGCCGCCGCGGTGTCCTTCTGGATCAGCATCGTGGTGTGCGGCGCACTCGTGGCCTATCTCATCCGCCGCGGACTGGACCGCTCTCGCCACCGCGCGTGGGACCGCGAACTACTCCTGTTGGCGCACAACGACGACGGCTGGGCCAACCGGCGCAACTGAGCCGAATCAGCGTGGCGACATCGCCGCAGCGATGACCAGTTCGGCCGCCGCGTCGACGCGACCCTTGTCGCCGGTGACGAGACCGTCCTGACACAGACCCCGTAATCCGGACACGACCAACGAGGCACGCACCTCAGCGTCGCGCTTCGGGTATCCCAGGCCGGCCAGCGCCCGGGCGATCGGATCGAGCATGATCGTCACCGCTTGGTCGGCGTAAGGCTGATAGGTGTCGGGATCCGTGACGGCCAGACTCAGCACCTGCAGCATCAAGCCGACGGTCCGGCGTTGCGCGCCACGGGTGATGGCCCGCCACAATGACCGCGCCGCCGCCACGAACTCGGCCTCGGTGCTGATGCCGTCGAACATCCCGCCGACATCGGGCCTGCTGGCGTTCAACGCCTGGGCCAGCAGTTCGCCGCGGTCGCCGAAGTAATACAGCAGCATTCGCTTGCTGGTACCCAGCGCCTCGGCCATCGGGGCCAGCGACATGTCCGCCACGCCATGTTCCTGCAGGTAGCCGATGACGCCGTCGAGCAGCTCGGCACGTTTGGCGGGATCTGCGGTGCGCGGCATCACTTGAATGTACCGAGCGGTACGCGTACGGTCAATGATGTGCCGATCGGTACATCATTGAGTTCAGGGAGGTCAGGTCATGAACGACAAGCGAGCGCTTCGGGTGGCGATCGTCGGAGCCGGTATCGGCGGGTTGACCGCCGCCATCGCACTGCGTGCCCACGGGGTCGACGCGCACGTGTATGAGAAAGCTTCCGAACTCAAAGCCTTGGGCGCCGGAGTGTCCATCGCCCCCAACGGATCCCGCGTGCTCACCCGCCTCGGGCTCGGCGAACAGCTGAAGGCGATCGCCGGCCCGCTCTCGCACTACGTGTTCCGTACCTGGCAGGGCGAGCCGATCGCCGGAGAACCGTCGACCTTGTCGTTCGGCGACCCTGCGCACACCTGGTTTCTGCACCGCGCCGAGTTCCAGCGCGTGCTCTGCGACGCCCTGCCCACCGGGGCGATCACCTTCGGGCACGCCGTGGTCAGTGCGATCGAGGGTCCCGACGGCGTCACCGTCCGGTTCGCCGATGGCAGCACCGTCGAGACCGACCTGCTGGTCGCAGCCGACGGTATCCACTCCGCGCTCCAAGGAGTGGTCAGCGCGCCGACGCAGCCGGTGAGCGAGGGAATCATGGCTTACCGCGGGCTCATTCCCGCCGAGCGGCTCTCCGGGATAGCCCCCGTGGGCCATCTCGACGTCAGCGGGATGTGGATGGGTCCCGAGCGCAGCTTCCTGGTCTACCCCGTGTCGGCGGGCCGTCTGCTCAACGTGGTGGCCTTCGTACCCACCGACCTTGAGGTGCTGGAGTCGTGGACCGCGCCAGGTGATGTGCTCGAGCTGGCCGCCGCCTACCGGGGATGGGATCAACCCGTACTGGACATCATCGGCGCGATGGATGAGACGTTCCGCTGGGGGATCTATGACCGCGCGCCGCTTTCGCAGTGGTCGAGTGAACGCGTCACACTGCTGGGCGATTCCGCTCATGCGGTCGTGCCCCATCTCGGGCAGGGCGCCAACCAGGCCATCGAGGACGCCATGACCCTTGCGGTCCTGCTGGACGACTGCGGCCCCGCCGACGCGCCGTCCCGGTTGCGGATGTACCAGGAGCTCCGGATGATCCGCACCCGGCAGGTCCGCGACGGTGCGCGGGAGGCCGGACGCACCTACCGGTCGAATGATCTGGCCGCATCAGCGCGGGCCGCGAAGATCGACGCCATCTTCGCCGGTATCGCGGTGAACACCTACGACGCCGAGCAGGTCGCCCGGCAGGCGCTGGCCGCGGTGTAGCGGACGGTCAGCCGCGATACTGCGCGACGGCAGCCGCGTACTCGTCGAGCAGCCGCAGGGATTCATCGCGCGGCACGCTGGGCAGGATCAGCGCCACCTGCCCGAACCCGAGGCTCTCGACAGCACTCCAGTACTGCGCGTCCACCGGCGTCCCGAACATCGCCAACGGCACGTCGTGTCCTGCGCCCTCTTTCAGCTGCCCGATGCGCCGGGCCAGTTGATCCTCCGGGAACGGGTTGGAGATCCATCCTGCGCCGTGTCGGATGATCCGCTTCACCGTGGCATCGGAGTTGCCGCCGATGTAGATGGGCGGGTGCGGCGTCTGTACCGGCTTCGGCCGCAGATGAGTCGGATCGAAATCGACGTATTTGCCGTGATATTCGGCGGGCTCATCGGTCCAGAGCGCCTTGATGGCCTCGATGCGCTCGTCCAGCAGCGCGCCGCGAGTTTTCGGATCCGTGCCGTGGTTGCGCAGTTCCTCGAGGTTCCAGCCGGCGCCGACACCGAAGACGAACCGGCCACCGGAGATGAGGTCGATGCTGGCCGCCTCTTTCGCGGTGATGATCGGGTCACGCTGAATGAGCAGGGCGATCCCGGTGAACAGTTCGATCTTGGATGTGACGGCGGCCGCGGCGGCCAGCGTGACGAAGGGGTCGAGCGTCTTGTAGTACTGATCGGGCAGCTCGCCACCACCCGGATACGCGGACTCCCGGCTGGCCGGGATGTTGGTGTGTTCGGCGATGACCAGCGAGTGGAAATCCCGCTCTTCGATGGCAGTTGCCAGCGATACCGGGTCGATGCCGTCGTCGGTCACAAAGGTGGAGATGCCGAACTTCATGGTGTGCCTCTCGTAGCCAGTCTCCCCTGCGTCAACCCTGTCCGGGACTGCGCTATTCCGCGGCCGCTTTGACATCCGATGGATGCGTGGCCAGTGGCGTGACGTGCACTTTCATGTACGGGAACAGCGGCAGACCCGAGATGATCTGGTGCAGTTCGTCATTCGAGGCGACGTCGAAAATGGAGAAGTTGGCGTACTCACCGACGATGCGCCAGATCTCCGGCCATGTTCCGCTCCGTTGCAGGTCCTGCGAGTAGGCCTTCTCCCGGCTGATCAGGTCCGCCTTGGCCGCAGCGTCCATATCGGCAGGCAGGTTCACGTCCATTCGTACGTGGAACAGCACCTCAGCTCCGTTCGGGGTCGAGGGCGAAGCTGTACTGCACCGACTGGGTGCCGTCCGACTCGACCTCGGGAGCGAGGATCAGCTCGGGCTTGACGGCGCTGGCAATGTCATCATCGTTGTGCTCGTCACCCGGGAAGTACAGCTGGGCGGTGAGGAGTTCGTGGCCCGGCGCGGACACCTTGACGTGCAGGTGCGCGGGCCGCCAGGCGTGCCAGCCGGCCGCGGCGATCAGCTTGCCGCACGACCCGTCGGTCGGAATCTGATACGGCGCAGGACGAATCGTGGTGATCTCGAACTCACCGTCGGCTCCGGTCGAGAAGCTGCCCCGCAGGTTCCATTCCGGGATACCCGGGGCGAACTGCGAGTAGAAGCCGTCGTCGTCGGCGTGCCAGAGCTCGACCTTGCCCTGCAGCGGGGCGCCGTCGGTGTCGGTGATGCGGCCGCGCCAGACCAGGGGTGTGCCGGACTCACTGTCGCGCATCGGGATGGTGCCTTTGGCGCCGAGTTCTGGGGAGCCGGGAACGTAGTAGGGACCTTCGATGCTGCCTTTGTTGCCGGCCCGGTGGTCGGTGGCCACATCCTCGACGGCGTGCTCGAGCCAGACGTCGAGGAACAGCGGCCATTCGCCGGTCTCTCCCACGTCGATGAGCCATGCCTTGAGCGCGTTGTACTCGTCGTAGGTGACGCGGTGCCGGCGGATGGTGTCGTRCACGGCTCCGAGCACCTCGCGGGCCAGCAGGTCGACCCGCTCCGTCGGGGTGTCCTTGACGGCGTCATAGGGCGACTTGTCGGCGTGGAAGCGTTCGGTGGCCGAGGCTCCGGAGGCTGCCGCGCTGGCCGGCTGTTCGATGGTGGTCATGATCAATTCTTCTTTCTCTCTGGTTCTTTCACGCTGCGGGGGCTGCCCACAGCACAGGTCAGGTCAATCGGTGCGGTAGCGGGACAGCTTGTCGGGGTCGATGTCGATGCCGAGTCCCACGCCCGGCGGGACGCGCAACAGCCCGTCCCGGATGCGCAATGGCTCGGTGAGCAGGTCGTCGGACATGTCCAGGAAGTTGGACAGTTCACCGGCGCGCCGGGAGGTGAGTTCGAAAGCGGCCCCGAACGTGACGGCGCAGGCACTGCCGATCTGCCCGTCGATCTGGTTGCCCATCACCACCTCCACGCCCAACCCTTCGGCCAGATGGTGCACGCGCTGCGAGGTGGTGAACCCGGTGCGCGCGGTCTTGATGCTGATCGCGGTGGCGGACTTGGCGAGTACCTCACGGGTGACATCGGCGGGTGTCGGCACCGATTCGTCGGCGATGAACGGCACGTCCAGCCGATCCACCAGCCATCGTCGGCCGAGCACGTCATCGGCGGGGCACAGTTCCTCGGCGAACAGCAGGTCCAGGTMGGCCATCTCCTGCATCGCCCGCAGCGACTCGGCGGCGGTCCAGCCGCGGTTGGCGTCGACGTACAACTCGACGGCGTCGCCGAAGTGGTCGCGCAGTGCCCGCACCACGGCGGTGTCCAGGGTGACGGGCCTGCGGCCCACCTTCACCTTGAAGGTGTTGATGCCGTGCAGTTCCCGGATCTTGACCGCCTCGTCGACCATGGCGGCCGGGTCGTCGAAGCCCAGCATGTGGCTGACCCGCATCCGGTCGGTGTATCCGCCAAGGATGCTGGTGACGGGCAGCTCCAGGGTTCGCCCGAGCGCATCCCAGATCGCCATGTCCACAGCGGATTTCGCCGCCGGGTTCCCGACCGTGCGTGCCATCCGCGCGTGGGCGACCTCGCGTTCGGTCAGCGACAGCCCGATCAGGGCGGGCGCGAACAGCTGGTTGATGACGGCGATGATGCCGGCCTGGGTCTCCCCGTAGGTGAAGGGGCGGGGCGGCGCCTCGGCGATGCCCACCACGCCATCGCCGGTGTGCACGCGCACCAGGACGTGATCGGCGGTGTGCACCTCTCCCGAGGCGAACTTCAGTGGCTTGACATACGGAATGGCGAACGGGATCGCCTCGACGGCAGTGATTTTCACAGTAGTTCCTCGATGGTGTGGGGCGTGAATGCGGCCGTGAGTACCTCGACGACCGCGTCGACGACGGGGTTGTCACCACCGCGTCGCCAGGCCAGTGCCAGTTCGATACTGCCGGCGTCGGCGAGGTCGCGGAACACGACGCCGTGCAGCGGCAGGGCCCGCACCGAGGCCGGGACCACCGAGACGCCGAAGCCGGCGGCGACCAGAGCCAGCAGCACCGCGGTGCCGGGCGCGGCGTGTTCGCGGTGCGGGACGAACCCGGCCCGCTTGCAGCTGCGCAGGACTGCATCGTTGACCGCGGAGTCCCGGCTGGCGTAGGCGACGAAGGACTCGGAGCGAAGGTCGCTCAGCGACACCACCGGTTCGGCGGCCAGCCGATGGTCGGCAGACACCGCGAGCACCAGGGGCTCGACGTCGATGCTGCGTAGCTCGATGTCCTCCCCCACCGCGGGGGGACGCAACACCCCGACGTCGAGGGAGCCCGTACGCAGTTGCTCGCACTGCTGCGGTGTCAGCATGTCGGCCTGGATCTCGACCGCCACCCCCGGGAGTTCCTGGCGCAGGATGCGGGCGATGCGCGGCAGGTGCGAGAAGGCGGCGGTGCCGGTGAGCCCGACCCTCAGCAGCCCGCTGCGGCCCGCGGCGATGCGGCGCACACCGCGTTCGGCGTCGTCGACCTCGCTCAGGATCCGGGCGGCCTCCAGCTTGAGGAAGTCCCCCGCCGGGGTGAGGGATACCTGCCGCGTCGTCCGGTTGAAGAGGGTGGCCCCGAGCTCGTCTTCGAGCTGGCGGATCGCGTAGGACAGTGCGGGCTGCGCGACGTGCAGTTGATCGGCTGCCTGCCCGAAATGGCAGGTGTCGGCCACTGCCGCGAAATATCGCAGGTGACGCAGCTCCATGGTTTCCGTCCGTTCTCGGCCGCATTGTGACGACCGACACGTACGACGGTAAGACGCTTATCCATAGGAAACAAGGACTCATATTCGGCCTATTTATCGATCTCATCGATCAATATGACACCTGGCCAGGACTAGGCAATTACCTAGTGTGACCGCTACCACTCGATGCCAGAGTGCAGGAAGAGCTCACATCTGGAGGCCCACATGACCACATCGCTCCCCCGCACCGGCAGCCACATCGCCGCCGTCCTGGCCGACGCCGTCGTCGACGACGCCGAGGCCGGCGTCTACCGCACCAACCGGCGGATCTTCACCGATGAGGAGATCTTCGAGCTGGAGATGAAGCACATCTTCGAGGGCAACTGGATCTATCTGGCGCACGAAAGTCAGGTGCCCAACCCCGGTGACTACTTCACCACCTACGTCGGCAGGCAGCCCGTGGTCATCACCCGGGACAAGTCCGGCGAGTTGCACTGCCTCATCAATGCCTGCGCCCATCGCGGCGCAATGATCTGCCGCCGCAAGACCGACAACCGGATGACGCTGACGTGCCCGTTCCACGGCTGGACGTTCCGCAACGACGGCAGCCTGCTGAAGGTCAAGGATCCCGACGGGGCCGGCTACCCCGAAACGTTCAACGTGAACGGCAGTCACAACATGACCAAGGTGGCGCGCTTCGACAGCTACCGCGGGTTCCTGTTCGCCAGCCTCAACGACGACGTGCTTGCACTCGACAAGCACCTCGGTGACACCACCAAGGTCATCGACATGCTGGTGGACCAGTCACCCGACGGCCTGGAGGTGCTGCGCGGCTCGTCGACCTACACCTACGACGGCAACTGGAAGGTGCAGGCGGAGAACGGCGCCGACGGGTATCACGTCACCGCGACGCACTGGAACTACGCCGCCACCACCAGCCGGCGCAGCACCGGCGAATCCAAGAACGACACCAAAGCGCTCGACGCGGGCAGCTGGGGCAAGTCGGGCGGTGGCTACTGGTCCTTCCCGCACGGCCACCTGTGCCTGTGGACCTGGGCGGGCAACCCACAGGACCGTCCGCTGTGGGACAAGCTCGACGAACTCAAAGCCACCTTCGGTGACGCCAAGGGCGAATTCATGGTCAAGGGCTCCCGAAACCTGTGCCTTTACCCCAACGTCTATGTGATGGACCAGTTCTCGACGCAGATCCGGCACTTCCGGCCCATCGCGCCGGACAAGACCGAAGTGACCATCTACTGCATCGCCCCCAAGGGCGAGAGCGACACCGCCCGGGCGCACCGGATCCGGCAGTACGAAGACTTCTTCAACGCCTCCGGGATGGCCACCCCCGACGATCTGGAGGAGTTCCGTTCCTGCCAGCTGACCTTCCGCGCCCAGGCCGCCCCCTGGAATGACATGAGCCGCGGCGCGGAGCACTGGCTCACCGGACCCGACGACGTCGCCACGGCGCTGGGCATGGAGGGCGTCATCTCAGCGGGCGTGAAGAACGAGGACGAAGGCCTGTACCCGGTGCAGCACGGCTACTGGCTGGACACCATGCGCGCAGCGCTGACTCGAGAGGAGAACTGAGATGACGACCGTCGAAAGTACGCCGAAACTGATCACCCAGAACATGATCGAACAGTTCCTCTATCGCGAGGCACGTCATCTCGACGACCGTGAGTTCGAGAAGTGGCTGGGCTGCTATGCCGATGACGTCGTGTATTGGATGCCGTCCTGGGACGACAACGACACCCTCGTCGAGAACCCGCAACGCGACATCTCGCTGATCTACTACGCCAACAAGGGCGGCCTGGAGGACCGGGTGTTCCGCATCCGTACCGAACGGTCCTCGGCGACCTCGCTGCCCGAGCCCCGCACGAGTCACAACATCAGCAACGTGGAGGTCATCGAGCGCCGAGGCGACCTCGTCGACGTCCGATTCAACTGGCACACGATGTACTTCCGGTACAAGACGGTCGATCCCTACTACGGGACGTCCTTCTACACCATCGATTTCAGCGATGAGCAGCCCCTGATCCGACGGAAGACCGTCGTACTCAAGAACGACTACATCCACCACGTCGTCGACGTCTACCACTTCTAGGAAACGTCATGACTGCCGAAACGCATTCCGTCGCCCTGTCCTTCGAGGACGGTGTGACCCGGTTCATCACCTGCCGTGATGACCAGACCGTCGCCGACGCCTCCTATCGCCAGCGGATCAACATCCCCCTCGACTGCCGCGACGGCGCGTGTGGCACCTGCAAGGCGCTGTGCGAATCCGGCAGTTACGACGGCGGAACCTACATCGAGGACGCGCTGCCCACCGACGAGGCCGCCGCTGGGTACGTGCTGCCGTGCAGCATGAAGCCGCGCTCGGATCTCGTGCTGCAGATCGCCAGCACATCCGACGTGGCGAAGACACAGGCCGCCACCTACGCCGGCACCGTCACCCAGCTCGATCGGCTGTCGGCCACCACCATCGCGCTCGGCATCGAGATCCCGAATCGCTCCGAGTTGGCTTTTCTGCCAGGGCAGTACGTGAACATTGCGGTCCCGGGCACCGACCAGACCCGTTCGTACTCGTTCTCCAACGCTCCGGGCGCCGACCTGCTCACGTTCCTGGTGAAGCTGACTCCCGGCGGGGCGATGTCGGACTACCTCGATCAGCGCGCAGCCATCGGTGACGCCATTTCTTTCACCGGCCCGAATGGGTCGTTCTTCCTGCGCGAAACCGACCGTCCGGTGCTGCTGCTCGCGGGCGGTACCGGCCTGGCGCCGGTGCTCTCGATGCTGCGCACGCTGGGCGCGTCCCCGAGCCGGCGCACCGCGCACCTGATCTACGGCGTCAGCACCGATGAGGACCTGGTGGCCCTCGACGACATCGAGCAGATCGCCGCTACGCTGAGTGGATTCACCTGGGACCACTGCGTTTCGGATCCGAACTCCACTGCGGCGAACAAGGGCTACGTGACCAGCCTGATCGCACCGAAGCACCTGTACGACGGAGATGTCGCGGTTTATCTCTGCGGGCCGCCCCCGATGGTGGAATCGGTGCGCGGCCACCTCAACACCACCGGCGTGGAACCCACCGGTTTCTACTACGAGAAGTTCGCGCTGGCCCACGGCAGCCCCACACCGGTCACCGCGCCCGCCCCTTCGGCGGTCGCCGAGCAAGACCTGCTGACGTCGGCAGACGCCCGCAGTGTCGCCGGCCAACAGATGTTGCCGCACGCGGAACTCGCCGCCCACGGTGGTTCCCGTTCCGTCATCGATGATGTACCGGTCCTGCTGCTCCCTGATGACGGCGCCCTGATACCCAGCGGAGCACGGAGTCTCGCGGGTGAACTGCTGTTCGGCTTGGCCGAACCGGTGAGTGCCGCCCCGACCATTTTCGCCGAATCCGTGGTGGCCGAGGACGGATATCAGATCGGCGAGGAACATCCCGAGGTGCATGCCTCGGACGCGTTGTTCGAGGCACGGCAGGCACTCGAACTCGGTGCACTGGAACTGACACTGGGTCGGCTGAGCACCCGGCAACTGGCCGGGTACCGACTGCTCGCCGAATCCACCGTGCCCTACGTGCAGGACGACCACTTCGTCGACGCCGCGCAGTACACCGAGACCAACGCGGCGTTCCACGACTACCTGTTCACCCTCACCGGCAACGATCACCTGCTGCAGGCCTACCAGGCACTGGGCGTCAAGGGCCGGATGAGCGAGGTGCTGCGCAACGCGACGTGGTGTCATCCCCTGTGCGCACAGGACCATCTGGACATTGTCAGCGCATTCGAGAGCGGGGACCGCGACGCGGCCCGGGGTCTCATCGCCGCCCATGCCGGCAGGTCCAAGCAGACCATGCGCCGTGCCATGGCAGACGCTGTGCCAGCGCGCACGCCGAAGTTCGTGACACCCGGGCGCTTCGACGGGAAGGTGGTGGTCGTGACCGGCGCCGCACAGGGCATCGGCGAGCAGACCGCGCGACGTATCCACGCCGAGGGCGGCACCCTGGTACTGGCCGACCGCTCCGAACTGGTCAAGGAACTCGCCGATGAACTGGGCGACAGAACCCTCGCCGTCACCGTCGACCTCGAGCATTACGAGGGCGCCGAATCAATGACACAACAGGCGCTTTCAGCATTCGAGCGGATCGACGTGCTGATCAACAATGTCGGCGGCGCCATCAACTTCAAACCCTTCACCCAGTTCACCGACACCGAGATCCGCGCCGAGATCGACCGCTCGTTGATGACCACGCTGTACGCCAGCCGCGCGGTGCTGCCGTCGATGGTGCGCCGGCGCGCGGGTGTCATCGTCAATGTGTCGTCGGCGGCCACCAAGGGAATCAACCGCATTCCCTACTCGGCGGCCAAGGGCGGCATCAACGCCATCACGTCCTCGTTGGCGATGGAGTACGCACCCGACGGCGTCCGGGTGGTGGCCACCGCACCCGGCGGCACCGAGGCGCCACCGCGGCGGATCTCGCGCGGTACACCCGACCGGCGCACCGACACCGAACGCGCCTGGTTCGACGCGCACATCGAGCAGACCATCGACTCATCGCTGCTGAAGCGCTACGGCTCCCTCGATGAGCAGGCGGCGGCCATCTGCTTCCTGGCGTCCGACGAGGCCACCTACATCACCGGCTCCGTGCTGCCCGTCGCCGGTGGCGACATCGGCTGAGCCGGCACGCCACAGCGGCGCCTGCCACTACGATGTGACGGTGCTCATCGGGCCCACCGGTTGCATCGGACGTGACGCAGAATTGTCCGACCTCGCCTACCGCCTCGGCCATACGGTCGACGACGGCGCGGCTGTGGTGGCCGTGGTCGGGGGCCCGGGCGTCGGCAAGACCGCGCTGCTGCGCGCCCTGGCGGGCGACCGAGACGAGGCGCTGTGGGCCCGCGCGACCGCGTGGGAAACCGAATTGCCCGGCGGCGTGCTGGCACAGCTGCTGCAGGATGTGGTGCCCGACGACCCGATCGACGCGGCCGCCCACCTGGTCGACCGGCTTCGGGCCACCGAGCCGGCCCTGCTGATCATCGATGACTCCGAACATGCCGACAGCCAGTCGATGCGCGCGATATCGACGCTGGTGCGCCATCAGCGAGATCTGGCGGTGCTGGTGGTTCTCGCCATGTCATCCGGCGCATCGGAGTTCGCGGACCTGGCGGTACAACGATTGGAACTCGAAGGTCTGTCGGAGCATGCGGTGGGAGCGCTCGCCGCTGCTCGCGGCAGAACCCTGCACCCCGCGGTGGTGAGCACGCTCACCCGCCACACCGCGGGCAACCCACGTGATGTCCTTGCACTCCTCGACGAGGTACCCGACTTCATCTGGGCGCAGCCGGATTCCGTCCTGCCCGCGCCGCGCCACGTGCGCGGGCAGACCCGTGAGCGATTGGCTGCCTGCAGTCCCGAGGGCCGCAGGCTGGTCGAGGCCTTGGCGATCTTGGGCACGCACGCCACACTCTCCGACGCCTCGTCGCTTGCCGGACTGGCGGATCCGTTGCCGGGGCTCGATTCCGCCACCGCCGCGGGGCTGCTCATCTCGTCGACGCCGTTCGAGCCGCGGATACGCGATTCCTCGACGCGCGCCGCCGTCATCGAGCTGTTGGGAATCCAGGAAGCCGCCCGCGCGTACCGGCGGGCCGCGGATATCGTGACCGACCCGGTGGTACGACTCGGCTTTCTCGTCGCGGCGACGCCGACCCCGGACACACAACTCGGCGAGGACGTCGCACGGTTGGCGCACGAGCGGGGCGCCGAGGGGGCCTGGGCRCAGGCAGCGTCGTTGTTCCGGGACGCCGCCCGCCTCACCGCCGATCCGCTGGTGCGCGATGAACGGGTGACCCGCTCGGTGGATGCCCTGATCGCCGCGGGTGACTGCGATGCCGCGGCCGCGAAAGTCCCTGCTGTGGAGGCTCTTCGAGAGACCCCGCTGCGCAACGCCACCCTGGCGTACCTGGCGATTCTGCGCGGCCGTTCGGCTGAGGCCGAGGTCCGTCTGAGACGAGCGTGGGACATCGTCAACGCCGAACGGGACCCCGAGACCGCCGCGCTGGTGGCACAGCGACACGTGCTGCACGCCTTGATCCGGGGCCGGGGCGATGAACTGGTCGCCTGGGCCGACCGCGCCCTGAGTCTGGCCGACAGCGACTCACCCGCCGGAATCGAATCGGCGGCGATACGTGGTCTGGGTCTGCTCGCGGCCGGGCATCCACGCCGGGCCGCCGCGGCATACGACGACCTCAGCGCGCGCGTCCGCCACGGCGCGCAGGCGCAGCGCGTCGTCATGGGACGCGGCTGGGTGCAGTTCATCCGCGATGATGCCGAGGGCGCGCGGTCCAGCCTGGAGAGTGCCGTTGCCGCCGCAGGGCTCGGCGGATCCCGGCGAATCACCCTGTGGGCGTTGGCTTGGCTGGCGCGGGTGCAGTTTTCCCTCGGCGAGTGGGACCGGGCCATGGTCAGCGTCGAACAAGGTCGGCAACTCGCTGCGACGAGCGGGATCGTGGTGACCTCACCGCTGCTGGAATGGACGGCGGCGCAGATCTCGGCGCTGCGCGGAGACTGGCCGGCGGCCGGTGCTGCCGCGCAGGCGGCGGCTGCTTGCCCCGGCGACTACGAGATGATGGGCATCCCGACCCTGCTGGCGCGGGCCCAGATCGCCGAGGCTGAAGCCGATTACGCCAAGGTGCTCCGGGTGACCGAGCCACTGATCGGGATCGCCAACGGCACGTCACTGCAGGAACCCGGCTACTGGCCGTGGCCGGACCTGCGGGCCAACGCGCTGGTCCTCACCGGGAAGTTCGACGCCGCCGACACCTTCCTGCGCCCCCATGAGCAGCGGGCCAGGACGCGTGGTCATCAGTCGGCGCAAGCCCGCCTCGGCTACGCCCGCGGGCGCCTGTACGGAGCGCTGGGCGATATCCATGCGGCCCGCCGATCCTTCGACGCCGCACTGGAATTGCTCGGTGGGCTACCGCTGCGTTATGACACCGCGCGGGTCAACTTCGCCTACGGCCAGACCCTGCGGCGGGCCGGGAAACGCCGCCAGGCCGACGGGGTGATGGAGACCGCACGCGAGCTGTACCTGGCACTGGGCGCCCACACCTACGTGGCCCGGTGCGACCGCGAGCTGAAGGCCGGCGGATTGCACCAGGCACGCGGCTCGCGTGACGACGTCGGACTCACCGCACAGGAGGAAGCCGTCTCGGCGCTCGTCACCCAGGGACTCTCGAACCGCGAAGTCGCGGCCGAACTCTACGTGTCCCCGAAAACCGTGCAGTATCACCTGACTCGGATCTACGCGAAGCTCGGGGTGCGCACCCGCACCGAGCTGGCCTCGCTACGCCGGTGACCGGCGGTCGAGTACGCCGGCAGCTTCGAGCAGACCCGCATGGGTGGTCATCAGCGTGGCGTCATCGCCGCGATCCTGCGGAACGGTCGCACACAACGCAACCCGTTCACGCCAGGACCGTCCGCGCAGCACCACCGAGGTACCGCACAACCCGACCTCGGCCTCCTGCCTGCTGAAAGCGAGCCCCGTGCGCCGGATGGCGGCCAGTTCCGCCAGCAACCCGGACACCGTGTCGATCGTCCACGGGGTGATCTTGGCCAGTCGCTGGGTCGGGTACAGCGCCCGCACCTGCTCGTCGGCCAGCTGGGAGAGCAAGAGCTTGCCGGCCGAGATCGCATGGGCGGGGCGCAGATACCCCTGCCGCAGCGTGGCACGCACCGGCCGGTCGGGCTCCTCCCCGTCGAAGAACAGGATCTGGGTGCCCACCAGCGTCGCGACATGCACGGTCTCCCCGGTGACCTCGACCGCGCGCCGGATGACGGGCAGCAGCCGGTGCCGGTCATCGAGGTCGAGTCCACGCGGCCGGGCCAGGTCCAGCAACACCGGGCCCGGGAAGTAGCCACGGCCGGTGGGGCCGAGGATCACGATGCCCCGGTTGCGCAGCGTGTTGAGGATCCGGTACGCACTGGACCGTGAGCAGGAGAGCTCCCGCGAGACCGCGGTCACGTTGATGCTGTCCGCCTGCGCGAACATCGTCATCACCCGCAGCCCCGCGTCCAGAGACGAAAGATGCTCACCGATCGGTTCGGCGTCTGTGGTCACGCTCACCCCTTTTGTCCCGGAATGCGAAACAAAAGACCATATTAATGCGGTGACGATCGTTATTAGTCCCGCATAACGAGACTTCTCGCCGAGGACGTGGAGTTGCCGAGCCTCGCTGTGCGCTACTTGACCTGCTTCGCCGATCACAGCGTTCGCGGAAAGGCCCAACGATGTCCCTCCCCACTCCGATTCGCGTGCAATCGGTCATTGACGACACCCCGATGAACTACAAGCGGTGGGGCGTCGTCGCGCTCTGCTTCGCCATCGCCCTCTTGGACGGATTCGACACCCAGTCGATCGCGTTCATCGGCTCCTCGATCGCCGAGGAGTTCTCGATGTCCACCGCCCAGATGACGGCGGTCATCACGGCCAGCACCGTCGGCATGGCTCTGGGCGCCATCAGCCTGGGCTCCATCGGTGACCGCATCGGCCGCAAACGCGCAATCCTGCTGGCCCTGACCATCTTCGGCGGATTCTCGCTCCTGGGAGCCTTCGCCCAGGCGCCCTGGCAGATCGTGCTGCTGCGCTTCCTGATCGGCCTGGGCATGGGCGGCGCGACACCGTCGCTGCTGGCGCTGGCGGCCGAGTACAGCCCCGCCGCATCGCGCAAGCTGTCGATGACGTTGGTGCTCTTGGGACTTCCCGGCGGCGCCATGCTGGGCGGCATCGTGGCCGCGGCGTGGCTGCCCGTGCTGGGCTGGCGGGGCATCTTCCTGGTCGGCGGCATCCTGCCCCTCATCCTGATCGCGGCGGTCACCCTCATGCCGGAGTCGCCGAGTTTCCTGGCCACCCGCTCCGACCCGGACAGCCAGGGCAAGGCGCGCGTGCTGCTGCGCCGGATGACCGGCGCCGACATCCCCGACGACGCACCGTTGCAGGCCGAGATCGGTGGGCAGGCATCGGGTTCCATCGGCGCGCTGTTCACCCCCGAGTACCGGACATCGACGATCACCATCTGCTCGATCTATCTGGCCAACTGGGTCGCCTGGTTCCTGCTGCTGCAGTGGACGCCGACCGCGCTGCACCAACTGGGCCTGTCCAAGGAACAGGCGGCCACCGGCACGATCGTGGTCAACGGCGCCTTCATCGTCTTCTCGTTCCTGGTCACCTTTCTGCTCTCCCGGGTCCGGATTCGCAGCCTCCTGCTCGGCATGTTCGGGCTCGGCATCGCGGTCGCACTCGGCCTGGCCGTCAGCGGCTCGAACTGGACGCTGGTGTTCATCCTGATCGCGCTGGCCGGCCTAGGCATCGGCGGTCAGCAGCTGGTGCTGAACTACCTGATCGCCGAGACCTACCCGACCCAGCTGCGCGGCACCGCCACCGGCTTCTCCATCGGTATCGGACGTACCGGCTCCATCATCGGCTCCGCGCTGGGTGGCTGGCTGCTCGGCACGGTCGGGGTGGGCGGGTACTTCGGATTTCTCGCGATCCCACTGGTGATCGCCGCCGCCGCGACGCTGCTGCTCAAGCCACGCAAGCACGGTCTCGCCCCCCGCGACGAGGATGACCTCGTGGTCGTCATGGGCGACAAGTGACCGGCACCGCAACGGAATCGGAGTTCGTCATGCGCTTCACCGGGAAGGTGGCCGTGGTCACCGGGGCCGCCCAGGGAATCGGTCTCGGGGTGGCCCGCGGCGTCGCCGCCGAGGGCGGGACGGTGGTCCTGGCCGACCGATCCGAGAGTGTCACGCAGGTACGCGATGAGATCGTCGCAGCCGGCGGTGCGGCCCGGTCCTTCGTCTGCGATCTGGAGAAGTTCGACGAGGCCGGTGACCTGATGGCCTACGCGGTGCAGGAGTTCGGCCGCATCGACATTCTGGTCAACAATGTCGGCGGGACCATCTGGCGCAAGCCGTTCGAGCACTACGACGAGAAGCAGATCCTCGCCGAGTTGAACCGGTCACTGCTGCCCACGTTGTGGTGTTCCCGGGCCGCGCTGCCGCACATGATCGAGCGCGAAGCCGGTGTGATCGTGAATGTCTCGTCAAATGCCACCCGCAGCATCAACCGGGTGCCGTACGCCGCGGCCAAGGGCGGTGTCAACGCGCTGACCGCATCGTTGGCCTTCGAGGCCGCGCACAAGGGAATTCGCGTCGTCGCGACAGCTCCCGGGGGCACCGCCGCGCCGCAGGGGGCAACGCCGCGAAATCCGGACCCGCTCAGTGCCGATGAGATCCGCTGGCACGAAGAGACGGTGCAGCAGAGCACCGAGAGCACCTTCCTGAAGCGCTACAGCACCCTCGACGAACAGGTCCGTCCGATCCTGTTCATGGCATCGGATGACGCCGGTTACATCACCGGCACGGTGCTGGAGGTCAGCGGCGGTGACAGGGGCTGACGCTCGTCGATGACCGGGGCACCGGTCCGCGCGACCACCTCGTCGAGATCGACCTCGTCGGCGAGTTTGACCACCGCGAACCCGGTGCCGGTCACGTCGAAGACACCCAACTCGGTGATGACCCGGCTGACCACCGCTTTACCGGTCAACGGCAGGTCGCAGTGCAGAACCAGTTTGGCGGCACCGGATTTGGCGGTATGGTCCATCAGCACGATGACTCGTTCGGCGCCGCTGACCAGATCCATTGCGCCACCCATGCCCTTGACCATGGATCCCGGCACCATCCAGTTGGCCAGGTCGCCGTTGGCGGCGACCTGCATGCCACCCAGTACCGCGACATCGACGTGTCCGCCGCGGATCATCGCGAAGCTGGTGGCCGAGTCGAAGTAGGACGCGCCGTCCACCACCGAGACGGTCTGCTTGCCGGCGTTGACCAGGTCCGGGTCCACCTCGTCGTCATAGGGGAACGGGCCGACGCCCAGGATGCCGTTCTCGGCGTGCAGCGTGACGTCGGAGCCCTCGGGCAGGTGGTCGGGGATCAGTGTGGGCAGACCGATCCCGAGGTTGACGTAGTCACCGTCGCGCAGTTCCAGCGCCGCGCGGGCGGCCATCTGGTCACGGGTCCAGCTCATGATGAAACCTCCTGCTGATCGGCCGGCCGTGGGCGGGTGGTGCGTTTCTCGATCTCCTTGCGGGAGGCCTGCTCCGGGGTGAGTTCGACGACGCGCTGGACGAAGATGCCTGCCAGGTGGATCTCGTCGGGATGCAGCTCGCCGACCTCGACCACCCGTTCGGCCTCGACCACGGTGAGGCGTCCCGCCATGGCGGCGGGGGGATTGAAATTCCGTGCCGCCGCGTGGAACACGCAGTTTCCGGCCTTGTCGGCGACTGCCGCGCGAATCAGCGCGTAGTCGGTGACGATCGACTCTTCGAGCAGCATCTGCCGCCCGCCGAAGGTGCGCACCTCCTTCGGGGGCGAGGCCAGTGCCACGCTTCCGTCCGGGTGATAGCGCCAGGGCAGGCCGCCGTCGGCCACCAGGGTGCCGACCCCGGTCGGGGTGAAGAATGCGCCGATTCCGCTGCCGCCGGCGCGCATCCGCTCGGCGAGGGTGCCCTGCGGGGTCAGCTCGACGGTCAGTTCACCGGACAGGTACTGCCGCGCGAACTCCTTGTTCTCCCCGACGTAGGAGGCGATCACGCGGGTGATGCGGTGCGCCTCCAACAGCAGGCCCAGGCCGGCACCGTCGACGCCGCAGTTGTTGCTGACAATCGTCAGGTCACCGGCCCCCTGGGCGAGCAGCGCGTCGATCAGGAACCAGGGGATGCCGGCCAACCCGAATCCGCCGACCGCCAGGCTGGCGCCGTGCGGAATGTCGGCCACCGCTTCTGCGGGGGATGCCACGAGCTTGTTCAATGTCATTGCTGCTCCAGGTGTTCGATGAGCGCGGGGGTGATGGTGGCGGGCTGCTCGGCGTTGGCCAGATGGGCGGCCTGCGGCACGGTCAGCAGGCGCGACCCGGGGATCCGGGCGACGATCTCCTCCAGCTTGGCCGGCGGCGTCGCGGGGTCGTCCGCGCCGGCGATGGCGAGGGTGGGCGCGGTGATGGTGGAAAGCTGTTCGCGCAGATCGARTGCGGCGATGGCTTCGCAGCACGCCGCGTAGCCTTCGGCCGACGTGTCCGCGACCATCTGCTCGTGTGCGCTGCGCACGTCGGGGTGCGCGTCCAGGTAGGCCGGGGTGAACCAGCGCTGCACGACGGCGGCGGCCACCGCCGCGCTGCCCTGCGCGCGGACGATCGCGGCGCGGTCGGTCCACGCCGACGCCGGGGGCAGCTGCGCCCCGGTGCACAGCAGCGCAAGCCGTTGCACCCGTTCCGGATTGCGGATCGCCACCCGCATGACGGTCATCCCGCCGAGCGACAAGCCGACCAGATGGGCCTTGGCGATGCCGAGCCGATCGAGTAGCGCGACGAGATCATCGGCCAGATCGTCGATCAGGTACGGGCCCGCGGGCACCGGCGATCCGCCGTGGCCGCGGGTGTCATAGCGCACCACCCGGAAGCGCTGCTCCAGTTCGGCGAGCTGGGCGTCCCACATGCGGTGGGTGGAGCCCAGCGAGTTGGACAGCACGACCGCCGGGGCCTCGGCGCGTCCCGAGACGACGGCGTGTACGTCGATGGCGCTCATCGGAGGGCCTCGAAAACCGCTGCCAGGCCCTGTCCGCCACCGATGCACATGGTTTCCAGCACCGTTCGTGCGCCGCGGCGGCGTGCCTCGTGCGCGGCGGTGGCCAGGATGCGCGCACCGGTCGCGCCGACCGGATGGCCCAACGAGATCCCGGATCCGTTCGGGTTCAGGCGATCATCGAGCGGATCGACCTTCCATTCGGCCAGCACCGCCAGCACCTGCGCGGCGAACGCCTCGTTGAGTTCGATCAGGTCGATCTCGTCGAGGGTGAGGCCCGCGCGCTGCAGCGCGGCGGCGGTTGCGGCCACCGGCCCGATGCCCATGGTTTCCGGCCGGCAGCCCGTCACCGCCCATGACCGCAGCGCCAGCATCGGGGTGAGCCCGAGGCGCTCGGCTTCGGCGGCGGTGGTGACGACACACAATGCCGCACCGTCATTCTGGCCGGACGCATTGCCGGCGGTGACGGTCGAGTCGGCGTCGATCTTGGTACGCACGGCGCGTAGTGCCGCCAGCTTCTCGACGCTGACGTCGGCGCGCGGGTGTTCGTCGCGGTCGACGATGACGTCGGGGCGGCCGCGCGTGCCGGTGATCGTCACCGGTACCAGTTCCTCGGCGAAACGCCCCTGCTCATGGGCGGCGATCGCCCGCTGATGCGAACGCACTGCCAGTTCATCCTGCTCGGCGCGGCCGATGCCGTAGTGGCGGCGCAGGTTCTCCGCGGTCTCGATCATCCCGCCCGCGATCGGATGGTCGGCGCCACCGGCGGTTTCGCGGGCCCGGTCCAGCCGGTCCAGCAGCGCCACCCCGCCCTGGCGGACACCGGTGCGCAGACCCAGCGCGTAGTGCTCGACATTGGACATCGATTCCGCGCCACCGGCGACCACCACGCGCGCCGCGCCGGTGGCGACCTGACCGGCGGCGTAGAGCACGGCCTGCAGACCGGAGCCGCAGCGGCGGTCGATCTGCAGCCCCGGAACCCCGGTGCCGAGGCCGGCATCCAGTGCGGCGATGCGGCCGATGGCCGGGGCCTCCCCGCTCGGGTAGCCGTGCCCGAGGACGACATCGTCGACATCGCCTTCACCGAGGCCGGTCCGTTCGACGAGCGCGCGCAGGGTGAGGGTGGCCAGGTCGGCGGCCGTCAACGCCGACAAGGCACCGCCCATGCGTCCCACCGGGGTGCGCAGTGGATTGCAGATCACGATGTCGGTCATTCCTCGACCGTAGGCCGCATCAGAGATATTCTGAAATACCTAAATCGGCGCCAGTGATATGCAGGAGGTCTCAATCGTGCAGTTACGACATCTGCGGTATTTCCAGGCGGTCGCCGAGGAGCTGCACTTCGGCAGGGCCGCGGAACGGCTGCACATCGCCCAGCCACCGCTGTCCCAGCAGATCCGGCAGTTGGAGCGTGAACTCGGGGTCGACCTGCTGACCAGGAGCACCCGCAGGGTGGACCTGACGGCGGCGGGCGCGGCGTATCTGAAGCGGGTGGCCGCGATCCTGGATGCGGTGGACGACGCCGGGCAGCAGGCGCGCCGGGTGGCCGACGGCGTGGAGGGCCACCTCACCATCGGCTGCGTGGGATCGGCGACGTACTCGGTGCTGCCACGACTGGTGCGCGCCATGCGCGATGCGCTGCCGCATCTGGAGATCAGCATCCGCGGTGAGATGCTGGCCCCCGCGCAGCTGGACGCCCTGCGCTCCGGCGATATCGACATCGGGCTGATGCGGCCACCGGTGGCGGATGCCGGCATCCGGTGCGTCACGCTACGGCGCGACCGCCTCATCGCCGCGCTGCCTGCCGGGCACCCGCTGGCCCGCCACGATGCACTCGACGTCGCCGATCTGCGCGACCAGGACTTCATCGCCCATGCCGGCCAGGGACGTTCGGTGATGGGCGGGGTGCTCGCCGCGGTGTGCGCGGACGCCGGGTTCGCACCCCGGATCCGCCATGAGGTCTCCGAGACGTCGACGTTGGTCACCCTGGTGGCGGCGGGGCTCGGGGTGGCGGTGGTGCCCGCCCCCACGGCCGATCTGGACGTCGCCGGGGTCAGCTATCGCCCGCTGCGGCCGGCAACGCTGGGAGTCGACCTGGTGGCGGCGCATCTGGACGGCGGCGCCTCACCCGCGATCGGGCGGGCGCTCGACGTCCTGCGCGAAATCACCCGGTGACCGGATCAGCTGGCGTGCCGAAATCTGTTGCCGCCGGCCCGCTTCGCGTTGTACATCGCCTCATCAGCAGCCACCACCAGACCGTCGATCCGCGCGCGCAGCGTCACCTCGTCGTCGTCCAAGGTGTGGATCTCGGCCGATGACGTCCCGACACTGGCCGTGACCGGCACCGGCAGATCTGCGATGGCCCGGCAGATCCGGCGGGACAGCAGCGTGGGGTCCGCGGTCCCGCACGCGGCCGCGACGACGAACTCCTCACCGCCGATCCGCCCGATCACCGCCGTGGTGTCGAAGACGGCGTGGCCCAGCGCGCGCCCGACCGCCACCAGGGCGTCATCACCGGCCTGATGCCCGTACGTGTCATTGATGTGCTTGAAATCGTCGAGGTCCACGACGGCCACCACCAGATGGGCACGGTCGGTGGCGGCCAGCATCTTGGCGATGTGCTGCTGAAACGCCCGGCGGTTGAGCAGACCGGTCAGCGGATCCCGGTCGGCCTGTTCGAGGTCGACGCCGAGCGCACGGACGAGGACGTGAATGGCGACCGGCATGACGATGTTGACCTGCAGCACCAGGAAGATGTCGACCAGGGCGAGCGCGACGTGACCGGAGGCGACCACGCGGACCGCCACCACCAGGGCCACCGCCGTTGCCAGCACGAAGTTGTACAGCACCAGCGCCGTCCCGTGGAAGAACGCGATGTACGCGGCGGTGGTCGCGAAGGCGATACAGCCGGTGAGACCGCCCTGCGGGTTGGGATAGGACAGACAGGCCAGCGCCACCGAGGTGTTCGACACCAGCGCGAAGGCCAGYGACTGACCGCGCGTCGGCCACGTCAGCACCCACAGCACCGCACCGGCGACGCCGCCGGCGAACGCGGTCCACATCATCACCTGCGCGACGGTGTCGCGGGGGCCGTCGACGCTGTTCACCAGCACCAGCAGGCACAGGGCCAACGACCCGGCAACCGAGGCCATGGCCACCCGCACGGCACCGGTCATGCGCCGCGCGACGAGGTAGTCGGTGATCCATTCGTAGTGGTTGGCGCGTAGCAACCACCTGCCCGGTCCCGCCGCGGTCATCGTCGTAACCCCTGATCGTGGTGCTGGTCAGCAAATCATCCACGACAGTACAGTGACGCCGACGTAAGCGTCGGTGAAGTGCACTGACTGGGTCGCTTGCGGCAGCGCGGGCAGCGGCTTCCAGCAATGGCTTTGGCCGGCATCGCACGCCGATACGTAGACCACCACCGCGGCAACGACGCGGATACCATGATGCCGCCACGAGCCTTCCCGGGCGTCGTCACGCCTGCGGAAAGGACGTCATGCCCCACCCGACTCGTACCGTTGCGCTGGTCTCCACCATTGTCGCGTTGGCGGGTTGCGCCGCGGCGCAGCCGGCGGGCTCCTACGCCGGCGAGCTGAAGGACCGGATCACCACCGACGCCATCTTCGGCCACCTCGAGCAGTTCCAGCAGATCGCCGAGAATCACGGCGGCAACCGCCAGACCGGCACGCCCGGCTATCAGGCGAGCGTCGACTACGTTTCCGACCTCCTCACGGAGAAGGGATTCGACGTCTACATCGACGAGTTCGAGGCCGGGGTGTTCGATGTCCAGGCCGAATCGCTGCGCGTCGACGACATCCCCTTCCCGGCGCGTGCGGTCGAGCACAGCGCGGTCAGCCCCGAAGGCGGGGTCTCCGGACCGTTGCTCGTCGCGCCCGATGAGCAGGCCCAGGGCTGCACCGCTGCCGACTACGGCACCGCCGCGGCCGACGGTGCGGTCGCCGTCGCGTGGCGCGGTGGCTGTTCTCTCGCCGACAAGGCCGCCGCCGCCACCGAGCGGGGTGCCGTGGGCCTGGTCATCGTCAACAACGTCGACGAGGCGGTGTTCGGCGGTCGACTGCTCGACGAGGACGAGGTGCAACTCCCGGTGCTCTCGGTCGGCCGCGTCGACGGGATGGATCTGGTGCGACGACGTGGGACCGCGACGGCGGAGGTTGTGGCCCGGGTCGAGCAACGCCCGGTGCGCAGCGTGATCGCCCAGACCACCACCGGTTCGGCGGTCGACGTCGTCATGGTCGGCGCCCACCTGGACAGCAACGCGCTCGGTCCGGGTATCGACGACAACGCCTCCGGTGTGGCCGCCGTGTTGGAAACCGCGCTGCAGATGGGCCCCAAGCCGCCGATCGAGAACGGGGTGCGCTTCGCCTTCTGGGCCGGCGAGAAGGAATGGATGCTCGGATCCCAGCATTACGTCGGCTCGCTCGATGAGACGGCGTTGTCGCGGATCGCGCTGTACCTGAACGTCGACATGGTCGCCTCGCCCGACCCGGATTATCTGGTCCTCGACGCCGATGGCACGCTGCCGCCGCACCCACAGACCGATGTGACGGCACCGGAGGGTTCTGCCGCCATCGAGCATGCGCTGACCGACTACCTCGCCGGCCAGGGGATCACCCCCGGCCTTCTGCTTTTCGACGGTCGAGGCGATGGGAATCCGTTTGCCCACACCGGCATTCCGATCGGCGCGCTCAGCACCGGCCGGCCCTCGGAGGACGGCAACGATGCCGCGGGCGACACGATCGCCAATGTCAGCCGCGACGCCCTCGCGGTCACCGGACCCGCGATCGCCCATACCGTCGGGCTGTACGCGCAGGACCAGGCCGGCCAGTACGGCGTGCCGTCCTACGACGATCGAGACCGGCAGCCGCTGGAGCCCTGAGTCGGAGCCTCAGGCCGGGGTGAGCACCACCAGCGGGATGGGCCGCGTGGTCGCCGCCTGATACTCGGTGTAGTTCTTGTTCTTCGCGGTGACGATCCCCCACAGCCGCGCGTAGTCGGCCTCGTCCGGGGTGATCGGGCGTGCGGTCACCGGAAAGCGGCGACGACCGAGGTTGACTTCGGCACCGGGATTGGCGCGCAGGTTGTGGTACCAGGCGGGATGCCGGTCGGCGCCGCCGTTGCTCGCCGCGATCAGGTACTCCTCGCCGTCTCGCCAGTACCCGAGCGCGCTGGAACGCAGCGTGCCGGTCTTCGCCCCTTTCGCATGGAGCAGCAAGGTCGGCGTACCCATCAGCCGGTGGCCGAGCCATCCGCCGGTGCGGCGGTAGATCGCGTTGTGCAGACGCAGCAGCGCCAGCACCGGCGCCGGGATGCTTCTTTCATCGGACATGTCGGTAACTCCCTGTGGGTTGGTTTAACTTGTATGCATGCATGCAGAAAAGTTACCGGCGCCCACCGACAAGTCCATGGGCCCGACCCGACGGACCCAGGAGCAGCGCCGCGCCGAGGCCGAGCGGCGCGTGCTGGATGCCGCGATGACCCTCATCGCACAGAACGGCTCCCGGGCCGTCACTCTCGCCCAGGTCGGCGAGGCCGCCGGGTACAGCCGCGGCATCGTGCATCAATACTTCGGGAACCGGGCCGGCCTGCTCGAGGCGGTCATGGGCGACGCGGGGACCTTCGACGTGCCCGACTACGACGGGCACGCACTCGACCAGATCGCCGACCTGGTCGCATCCTATTTCCGCAACGTCGTCAACCGCACCCCGTCGTCACGGGCCTTTCTCCAGCTGTGGGGCGAGGCCATCGCCRCGGACCCCGTGCTCACTCCCTTGTTCGCCGAACGCGACGCGTCCTTCCGCACGTTCCTGGCGAACCGGATCAAGGCCGGCATCATCGACGGCTCCATCAGAGCGGACATCGACCCGAAAAGCGCAGCGGTGCTGCTCTTGTCGATTCTGCGGGGTACCGGACTCCAGCTCATCGCCAACCCGCCGGTGCGGAACCTAACCACCCTCATCGCCGAGGCGAAGCGCTCGGTCGCTGCGGCGTTGAAGGCGTGACTACACCCGGATAACGCTCCCGGTGAGTTCGAAGGCGCGCCATGGGCTTGTCGGCGTACCGCGGTGGTCGGGGTCGACGCCGATGAGCCGGCCGCCGGCAAGATGCACGGCTTCGTGTTTGGCGTCGACATCGACGGTGACGAGAGCTTCGACGCCGGCCGGCGGTACGGCCGAACCGTCTCCCCGCCATGGGGTGATGCTGTTGTGGCCGTGGATCTGACTGAACGGCAGTTGCCGGTCCGCCCATCCGGGCAGCAGTTCGGTCATGGTATCGGCCCACAGGGGCCCGGCATCCTGGGCATTGGTCCCATGCAACATCGCTCCGGCACGGAACACTCTGTCGGCGTCGGACTTCGAGAGTTCGTTGATCCGGCGGGCGGCCTCCGCGGCGGTAAGCGGGCCGCCGAGGACCCCGGCCCAGAATTCGGCGGTGATGCCCGCATGCGTGATGAGGAAGGACTCGTCCGCGGTGTCGGCCGCGGCGGCCACCACGGCGGAACCGTTCTTCCACCAGCGCTTGATGGTGCGAATGTGTTTGCGGCTTAGAGTCTCCGGCCACGCGAACACCGGCGGCTGCAGATAGTGCGCCTCGTGATTGCCGATGAGCTGAATCCACTGCGCGGGCTGGGTGCGTAGGTAGCCGTCGATCATGTCAACGACCTGGGCGGAGTCGGGGCCCCGATGAATCAGATCCCCGACCTGGACGACGATCAGATCCTCGGGTAGGGAGCCGTCGGGGTGGGCGCCGAGCCGGGCGAGCTCGTGGCGCAGTGGGTTGGCGTGTCCACCGACGTCACCGATGACGGCGATCCGCATCCCGTCAGGTGGCCTTTCGCCGAGCCGGCCGGGGAAGAAGTGCGGGGCGCAGAGCGACGCGGTCCATGCGGCGGGCGATGGTGTTGATCTCTCGGACAGCTTGGCCGATCATGCTTCTCTCTATCGGTGACAGTTCGTCACGGTCGATCAGGTCATTGGGCGCCTGCCCCTCGTGCAGCCGATTCAGGTGGTGGCGCAGCCGCATTCGCTGCAGGATCTCGAACACCTCGATCAGGCGGGCGGCTTCTGCACTGGGCAGGATGGCGGACCCGGCGGCGTCGCGGAGCCGTTTCACGGTCTGCAGTTCGGTGGAGCCGACCCCGAGCGCGGCCCACCGGGCGATGCTCACCACCGGTAACAGCCCGTGGGTCTTGACGTCGAAGCTGTCACCCTTGCCGGTGAACACGTCGCGGAGCGTGCGCTCCCGCTCTTTGGCGCGGTGCGAAAGCGACTCCGACAGCAGCAGATCCATTGCGGCCGGGTGCTGCCGAAAGTCGGTGAAGACTCGTGCCACCTCCGGCAGTCCCGGTGTGCCGTGGATGGGCCGAGCGTCCACCAGCAGCGATGCGATGACGGCCAGACCGGTGCGGTGGACCGCCATGGCCGCGCGGGAATGCTCCCCGGGCGCGGTCAGCCAGCGCGTGGCCGCGGCTCGCCACTCACTGTTCGTCCGGGAGAATGCCTTGTTGGAGGCGTTGGCGCCGTTGACGTCGACGCCGAGCCCGGCAGCCGTGAGCAGTTCGTTGACTTCTTCGAACGCGCGACGGAACAGCACCATCGTCTCCGGCGACACGTCGTCGTCGAAGGCGATGGCGACGTCGAGGTCCGAGCCGGGCATCGCTTCGCGCCGGCCGTGGCTGCCCAGGAAGAGCCAGGTGAACTGATCGAGGGAGAGTTCGGCATGGTCGGCGAACACCAACTGGATCGACCGCCGGACGATCGCGTCGACGATCGCGGAGTAGACCCGGATGACGCGATCGACGGCCAGCCCGCGGTCGAGGATGTCGCTCAGGACTGACGGTGCCCGCCGGGCCCGCTCGATCAACTCGTCGCGGTGGCGGGCGCGGCGGATCTGTTCGAGCATCCCGAATCCGGCCGTGGTCGGTGCCAGCACGAAGTCACGCGCCCCGAGTACGCCGCGCAGCTTATCGGTTCGATCGACAACCGGCAGGTACTCGGCTCGGGTGTCGAGCAGGGTGATCAGCGCCTCGACCGACGAGCCGGTGAGTTCGACCGTCGTGGCCGGGTGCACCATCACCTCGCGCGCGGGGGTGTCCCCGGAGATTCCGTGGCCGACAACTCGGCGACCCAGTACCGCATCGGTGACTATGCCGTAGGTGCCGCCACCCAAATCGACCACGGCGCAGTGCATCTCACGCTCTGCCAGCTGCCGCGCGACGACGGCGACCGGGGTGTCCGGGGCGACGACCAACGGCGTGGTTGCGATGAGGTCTTCGACCGTGCTGAACATCGGCGCCGAGGTTGAGCGGCGTCGGGTGCGGGAGATGTAGTCGGCCAGGAACCGGGCGCCGTTGCGCGAGTAGAAGGCCGGTTCGACCAGATTTCCGGGCAGGACCGCGATGGTGGCCGGCGTGGTGGCGACCACCCGGGGCCCGATCGGGCGTTCGGTGAGCATCGCGGAGAATCCGAACACGTCGCCGGCGACAAATCGGTCGTCACCGGCTTTGGTCACCTGGTCCTGGTCGTGCCAGAGGTCGACTTCGCCGCTGAGCACGACGTAGATCTCGGTGGGTGGCGCGGTGAACGCGTCGACCACCAGATCGCCTGCGGCGAAATGCCGGACGGTCGCCGCCGCCGCAATCGCCGCCAGCTCCGACGGGCCGAGCGCACCGAAGAGTTCGACTCGGCCGAGAAATCGGCCCAACTCCTCCTGCTCAGCGCAGGCCGACATAGATCTGCCCGGTCGACACATCCTCTTCGAGCGCCTCCAGCGAGCGGCCGCGGGTCTCGGGCACCTGGGTGTAGACGAACAGCAATGCGACCACCCCGATGCCGGCGAACAGGAAGAACGACCCGGTGATGCCGATACTCGCGACCAGGGTCGGAAAATAGAGCCCGAGGAAGCCGTTGGTGACCCAGCAGAAGAAGACGGCTGTGCCGATGCCGAGACCACGCATGTGCAGCGGGAAAACCTCCGCCAGCCATACCCATACGGCGATGTTGAGGAAGGTCTGCATCGACAGCACGAATCCGACGACGAGGACGAGGATCACGTACGGCCGCGCCGGGTTCCCCGCCGGCAGCAACATCGACGCAATGCCCACGAGGCAGTGGAACGTCGTGGTGAGCGTGAGACCGATCATGAAGGTCTTACGGCGGTCGATCCGGTCCATGTTACGCAGCGCGATGATGCCGCCGATCACGGCGACCACTCCGAATGCGATGTTGGCGAGCACGGCCTCCTCCTCGCCCATGCCCGATTCCTCCAGCACCCGGGTGCCGTAATACATGATCGAGTTGATACCGGTGAGCTGCTGGGTGATGCAGACACCGATGCCGACGAAGATGATGCGCCGCAACCACTTACTGCCCATGACGGCGCGAATTCCGATCTGGTGAGCCTGGCGCTCCTGCCGGGCTATCAGCTCCACCTGGGCGAACTCCGCCATGGCCCGATCTTCGGAACGCACGGATTTCAGCACCGCGAGCGCCTCCTCGTTCTTCCCCTTCTCCACCAGCCAGCGCGGCGATTCCGGCATCCGCAGCATGCCGACGAACAGTGCCACCGCGGGCAGCGCACACACCGCGAACATGATCCGCCAGACGCCGTCCACGTGGCCGAGGGTCACACCGAGGATCGCGTTCACCACGAACGCCGACAGCTGGCCGACGACGATGGCCAGCTCGTTGCGCCCGGTGATCGAGCCACGAATCTCATATGGCGACAGTTCGGCAAGGAAGACCGGGACCACCGTCGATGCGCCACCGACGGCGAGCCCGAGCACGATGCGGCCGGCCACCAGGGTGGCGAAGCCCGTGGCGGAGAACGTACCCGTCTCGGGTCCGGCCGGCGAGAACACGACGAGCAGGACACCGACGAAGAACAGCACCGCCAGGATCAGGATCGTCTTGCGGCGCCCGATCGCATCGGAGATGATCCCACCGACCAAGGCGCCGATCGCCGCGGCGAACAGCAGGGCGCTGATGACCACGCCCAGCTGGAGCAGGGAGAGCCCGAGTTCCTGTGCCATCGGCCCTTCGGCGCCGTTGGCCACGCCGGTGTCGTAGCCGAACAACAGGCCGCCCAGGCAGGCGACGATCGAGATCACGCCGATCCTTCTCTGGTGGGGTCCGGTCGTCAGTGGTGGTAGGTCGGCTTCTGCCGCCGACTCCGCGTGGGTGGTCATGTGGGACTCCTTCACTGTGTGGCCTGCGGGGTACAGCGACGCCGGCCGGCGACGGTGACGCCCGTCACATCAAAAGAGAATACCGTTCGATGGGCATTTGTAAAGTCATACTGACATTACAAGATCGGATACAGCAAGGACAATAGGTCCACGGGGGCCTGGTTCATCGGGTGACATTCGCTGCTAAAGAACAGCTTTGGCACATGAGCAGAGTTTGGCGGCCGACATCTGGGGTCTTCGCCGCGCTTCCTTAGACCGTTCTAATAAACCGATCTAGGCCTGGCTTTCCGGAACGGTCCGGCGTCGATCCGTCCTCAATGGCGGGTGCGGGGATACCGTCATCGGGTGACGGTGTCAGGATCGCGGGTCGCCCGGCTGCCCGCCGTGGCGGCCGCACTGCTGACCGTCGCCGCGGTGGTGTCGTGCGGACAGCCGGCGCAGCCACCGCCGGTCACCGCGCCGTCGGCAGAGACCACGTCATCGGACACCACACCGTCAGCGGTGCGCACGACTCCCGGCGCCGTGTCGTCGATCGAGTTCGCGCCGGTCTCTCAGCTCATGAACGACGCGATTGCCCAGCATCGGCTGCCCGGTGCGGTGGTCCAGATCGGGCACGCCGGGAAGGTCGCTTTCCGCACAGCTTTCGGCGAGCGCAAGCTCGCCGGCGAACCCGGCCTGGACGGGTCACCGTCGCCCGCCGAGCCGATGACCGTGGACACGATCTTCGACCTGGCCTCCCTGACGAAAAGCCTCGCCACCGCGACGGCCTTCATGCAGCTGCACGAACAGGGACGCGTTCATCTCGATGATCCCGTTCAGGCCTACCTGCCCGATTTCCGGCCGGCCAACGACCCACGCCGTGCGGGGCAGGTCACGCTGCGCATGTTGCTCACACACACGTCGGGCATCGCGGGAGATCTGAGTCTGGACGGACCGTGGGGACTGGACCGGGCCGACAAGGCCGACGGCCTGCGCCGAGCGCTCGGCGCTTGGGTGGTGTTCGAGCCCGGAGAACTCTTCCACTACTCGGACATCAATTTCATCCTGGTGGGCGCCATCATCGAAAGGCTCACCGGGCAATCCATCGACACGTATGTGCAGGACAACGTGTTCACACCACTGGGGATGACCGACACCCACTACTTCCCCGCCACCAAAGCCTGTGGACCGCATGAGATCCTGGGCAATGCGCTCGTCGTCGATCCGCAGGCGCCCGAAGTGGCCGACTGCCCGGCAGGGTCATGGAGCACCGACCTCCTCGGCCGCGTCGCGCCCACCGCACACGATGAGGACACGCCAGGACTCAACCCTGACCACGGCCGCCTTCTCCGCGGCACCGTGCACGATCCGACGGCGCGCCGAATGGGAGGAGCGACCGGCGCCGCCGGGGTGTTCTCCACCGCCCACGACGTCGGCCTGTTTGCGCAGGCCCTGCTCGATCGCCTCGCCGGCCGGCCCAGCACGTTTCCGCTGGCGCAGTCGACTGTCCGGCTGATGACCAGTCCCCAGCAGCCCGGCCCGGGGCCGGACCTGCGTGGCTTGGGCTGGGACATCGACACACCGCATTCCAGGCCGCGCGGCACGATCTTTCCCATCGGCAGCTTCGGGCATACCGGTTTCACCGGCACCACGCTGTGGATCGATCCGGGGTCGGACACCTATGTGGTCGTGCTCGCCAACGTGATCCATCAGCGCGGCGGCCCGCCGATCGTGGGGCTCAGCGGTGACGTGGCCACCGCGGCGGCCCGGGCACTGCATCTGTACGGCAGCTAGGGCCGCTGCGCGAACCGGTTGGCCCGTTCCCACACCCAACGGGATCCCATGCGCCACAATCGGCGAGCGGTCATCGCTGCGGTGCGCCGCCTTCACTGATGGGATCTCCATGGGTCATGTTGGGCACCGCTCAGCCCGCGTTCCGGCATCCACGTGCTGACCTGGCTGGCGGGCCTCGTGCTCGTCCTCGTGGTGACCACCGCCGTCGTCGCAAAACTGTTGGCACGTACCCGCGCACCCGATCCCGGCTGGTTCATCGACAGCACCCGCGCCGCAGGTGCGCTGACCGTGATCGGCACCATGTTCGCGGTGCTGATGGCCTTCACCATCTTCTACGCGCTGCAGAACTACCAGCGTGCCCGCGACGGCGGCAGCATGGAGGCGATCGCGGTCACCGAGTTGCACAACGTCGCCGATGTACTCGAAGGCCACGACGGCGAAAGCTTGCACGGTGACCTCATCTGCTATTCGCGTGCCGTCGTCGCCGAGGAATGGCCGGCGATGGGACGGGGCGAACGATCGGACACCGTGCAGCACTGGGTCGACGGGATGGTCGTCGATTTCGCCGCCACGGATCCGACGAACCCCAAACAGGAAGCGGCCTACTCGCAGTGGTTCGACCAGCAGGCGCAGCGCAGGGACGGTCGCCGTGCCCGCGCCGCCGAAATCGATCCCTCGGTGCCGCCCCCGCTGTGGATCGTGTTGGGGATCGGTGCGTCGGCCATCTTCATCTACATGTGCGTCCAGGCCGATCGCCGGGAAAGCGCTGTCGTCCAGGCGATACCCATCGCGTTCGTGTCCGCTCTCGTCACGTCGGCGCTGCTGGTGGTCGCCTTCCTCGATCACCCGTATGCCGATTGGGCGGGCAGCATCCAGCCTGACGAGATGCGCGTGACGCTGACCCTCATCGACGATGGCCACGAAACGCCCTGTGACGGGAACGGCAACCCCACGTAGCGCGCTACTCCCACACCACCTCATCAGGCGACTTGTCCGGCCGCAGGCCCCGCCAACTGGGTTGCCGCAACCGGCCATCGGAGGTGCGCTCGCTGTAGCGCACCTCCCCCACCAATTCCGGGCGCACGAACGTGACACCCTTGGCATCGGGTCCGGTCAGCCGCTTCACAAACGGTGATTCGTCGGTCTCCAGCGGCTTCAACGTCGCCCGCAGCTCCTTGAGCATCTTATCGGTGAACCCGGTCCCCACCCGGCCGGCGAACTGCAGGCCGTCGTCACCGGGAACCCCGACGACCAGCGCGCCGATCCCGCTGGTGCGTCCGCCCTCTCCGGCGCGCCAGCCGCCGATCACGACTTCCTGTGTCCGCCAAAGCTTGTCCTTGATCCACGACTGCGAACGCCGCCCCGGCTGATAGGTGGAGTCCCGCTTCTTGGCCACCACTCCTTCGAACCCGTGCTCTCGCGCGTACTCGAGAGCCTCAGCTCCGCTGGCTGGCAGCTGTTCGGGGACGATCAGTCCCCCGCCCTTGGCGAGCGCTTCCAGCAGTTTGCGCCGGTCGGAGTATTTGGCCCGCAACAGGGATCGCCCGTCGAGCTGCAAGATGTCGAACGCCCAGAACTCGACACGGGTGGACCGGGCGCGGTTCTGCATCTCACCAAAGCTCGGCACCCCCGAGGAGTCCAGTGCGACCACCTCGCCGTCGAGGATCACGTGATGGTCGGCCAGGTCGGCGGCGAGCGCCCGCAGTTGCGGATACTCTCCGGTCACGTCGCGGCCGCTGCGGGTGCGCAGCAGCAGTTCACCGTGATCGGCGTCGACCAGTAGCCGGTAGCCGTCCCATTTGCCCTCGAACGCCCAGACGATCGGCGTCAGCTTCTCCACCGATCCGTGGGTGGCCAGCATCGGCGCCAGATCCTGGGCATTCGCAACCGGCTGCTCCTTCATCCGGTGCGCCAGCCAGTTCTTACCACCGGTCTGGATCAACGCGTAGCGGCCCTTGATCTTCGAGCCGTGCAAGGTGACGATCACCTCGCCCTTTTTGCCGTCGACGCTCTCACCGTCCACGCCGGGATCGCGGAACTTCTCGGTCTCGTAGGTGCCGGAATCCCACACGATGACCTCACCACCGCCGTACTCGCCCTTGGGGATCGARCCCTCGAAGGTGGCGTACTCCAGCGGGTGATCCTCGGTGTGCACGGCAAGGTGATTCACCGATGTCTTCTCGGGCAGGTTCTTCGGGACCGCCCAGGAGACCAGCACCCCGTTGCGTTCCAGCCGGAAGTCGTAGTGCAGGCGGCGCGCGTGGTGCTCCTGGATGACGAAGGTGTCGTCGTTCCCGGTGGCCGGGGCCTTGCGCGGCACCGGTTCGGGCGTCTTACCCGCGTCCCGCATGCTGCGGTAAGTGGTGAGTTTGTCTGGCAGCGGGGCGCTTTCGTCAAGTCCTGCGAGCAGGTCACCGTCCCGCTCCACCCGCGCCAGCACCTCGTCGAAGCGCAGATGCCGAAGATCGGGGTCTCCGATCTCCTCCCAGGTCCGCGGCGCGGCGACGGTCGGCTCTGCCCGGCCGCGCATCGAATACGGCGCGATGGTGGTCTTGGCGGCGCTGTTCTGGCTCCAGTCCAGGAACACCTTCCCGGTGCGCAGACTCTTGGTCATTGTCGCGGTGACCTGCTTGGGCATGGCCTTCTCCAGCTGCACAGCGATCCGCTTGGCGAGCACGGACGCGCCCTGCGAACTCACCGGGTCGGCCAGCGGCACGTAGAGGTGCAGGCCCTTGCTGCCGCTGGTCAGCGGGTAGGCCGTCAGACCGATGTCCTCGACGTAGCCGCGGACCTCGTGGGCGACCTCGCACAGCTGCCGGAAGGTCACGTCCTCGCCGGGGTCGAGATCGAACACGATGCGCGTCGCCGGGCCGGGATGCCCCGCCGCTGCGTCATCACCCGCCCCGCTTAGCCCGCCCGTGAACCGCCACTGCGGGACGTGCACCTCCAGCGACGCCTGCTGGGCGATCCAGGCCAGCCCCTCGCGGGTATCGATGATCGGATAGGTCGTCGTCCCCGACCGGTGCGTCACCGAGCCCCGCTGCAGCCAGTCCGGGGCGGACGACGCCAGCTGCTTTTCGAAGAACTCCGGCTGCTCGACCCCGTTGGGCCAGCGTTTGCGGGTCACCGGACGCCCGGCGATATGCGGGACCATCGCGTCGGCGATCGCCACGTAGTAGTCGAACACCTCGGCCTTGGTGGTGCCGGTGGCGGGATAGAGCACCTTGTCGGGATTGGTCAATTTGACCCGGCCGTCGCGCTCCACCACTCAAACGTAATACCCGCTGTTACCGTTGCCTATGCGATCAATCTGGAAGGGCTCGGTCTCCTTCGGTCTGGTCAACGTGCCGGTCAAGGTCTACAGCGCGACCGAGGACCACGACATCAAGTTCCATCAGGTGCACGCCAAGGACAACGGGCGCATCCGCTACAAGCGCACCTGCGAGGTCTGCGGCGAAGTGGTCGAGTACCGCGACATCGCCCGCGCCTACGACTCCGACGACGGCCAGACGGTGATCATCACCGATGAGGACATCGCCACGCTGCCCGAGGAACGCAGCCGCGAGATCGAGGTCGTCGAGTTCGTGCCGGCCGATCAGCTCGATCCGATGATGTATGACAAGAGCTATTTCCTGGAGCCGGACTCGAAGTCCACCAAATCCTATGTGCTGCTGGCCAAGACACTGGCCGAGACCGACCGGGTGGCGATCGTGCACTTCGCGCTGCGCAACAAGACGCGGCTGGCGGCGCTGCGGGTCAAGGACTTCAGCAAGCGCGACGTCATGGTGATCCACACGCTGCTGTGGCCCGACGAGATTCGTGACCCGGACTTCCCGTCGCTGGACAAGGACGTCGACATCAAGCCCGCCGAGCTGAAGATGGCCGGGCAGGTGGTGGAATCGATGACTGACGATTTCAAGCCCGACCAGTTCCGCGACGATTACCAGGAACAGCTGCATGAGCTGGTGCAGGCGAAACTGGAAGGCGGCGAGGCGTTCACCGTCGAGGAGCAGCCCACCGATCTGGACGAGTCCACCGAGGATGTGTCGGACCTGCTGGCCAAACTGGAGGCCAGCGTGAAGGCCCGCGGGTCCGGTTCGGCCGCCAAGGACGAACCCAAGAAGTCCGAGCCCAAGAAAGCTGCGGCCAAGAAGGCGCCGGCCAAAAAGGCCGCTGCCAAGAAAGCCCCGGCGAAAAAGGCGCCCGCGAAGAAGGCCGCCGCCAAGAAGTAGCGGCGGCCTTCAACCCGTGACGGGCGCCAGGTCCCGCCAGATCCGCCGCTGCGTGGCCGCGGACGGCGTCGGCACCCGCGGCTGCCACCGCAGCGCCATCCCGGCCTCTTCCGGCGTCGCGTCCGCCTTGAGCTGGTTGCAGGTCAGGCAGGCGGCGATCAGGTTGGCCCACGAGTTCGGCCCACCCCGCGACCGCGGCAGCACGTGGTCGACGGTGGTCGCGAAGTCACCGCAGTACCCGCAGGTGTTCTTGTCCCTGCGCAGCACGGCGGTCATCGACGCCACCGCGTGCTCGTCGAGGTCGCGGTGCGGCACCAGCACATAGTGGTTCAGCACGATCACCGTCGGCAGCGGCACGACCAGGTGCGCCGAGTGGATGGCCGCGCCCGATGCGTGCGCCTGGTGGATACGCGCCTTGTCCTTGACCACCAGCACGACCGCGTTCTCCCAGGACACCAGGTCGAGGGCTTCATACGATGCGTTCAGCACCAGCACCGCCGGGTACACGTTCATGGGCGAGCCCTCCTTCCTGGTGATGATCCGTTGAGCTACAGCGGCATTGGTGAAACAGGTACTCCGAG
The DNA here is from genome assembly GCF_056400845.1 of Mycobacterium sp. P4_H6. NCBI lineage: Bacteria > Bacillati > Actinomycetota > Actinomycetes > Mycobacteriales > Mycobacteriaceae > Mycobacterium > Mycobacterium sp. P4_H6. The sequence goes on from NZ_JBFUKN010000006.1 coordinate 73,998, forward strand.
AGGGAATTGAACCCTCGCCCTGGACCTTATAAGGGTCCTGCTCTCACCAACTGAGCTATCGGAGCGAAAGGCGCTCTCCGTCAGGAACATTGGTGAACGACAACTGAATCAAAGACTGTCGGGCGCGGGCTTGTCAACACCAATAAATACGGACTGAACTGCGAAAACACCTTTTCCGGGCACGCCGAAAACTGGGCGCGTCAGGCGACGCGCTCAGCAGCCAGGATGAGTTCTGCAGATATTCGTGACGATTTCTCGGACGCCGCCCGCCCCGCACGCAGATCGCACGCCACATAGACCGAGCCGGTGGTACTCGGCTCGGCCTGGGCGCGGCGCTCGGCGGAGAGGAACATGCGACAACAGTAACGCCGGGCGCCACCGATTTAGGTGATAACTGTCAGCCGCGGCCAAATTAGAACGTGTTACAGAAATCCGCCCGATCGGGCGCGCACTCTTGTTACGGTGACGCCGAGAACAGAAATGAGGCCTGCATGATCCTGGACAAATTCCGACTCGATGATCAGGTGGCCGTGGTCACCGGGGCCGGTCGCGGACTCGGTGCCGCGATCGCCGTGGCATTCGCCGAAGCCGGTGCAGATGTGGTGATCGCGGCCCGTACCCGGTCGCAATTGGACGAGGTCGCCGCACAGGTCGCGGCGGTCGGCAGACGCGCACACGTGGTGGTCGCCGACCTCGCCCATCCGGAGTCCACCGCGGCACTGGCAGCCGAGGCCATCGAGGCTTTCGGGAAACTAGACATCGTCGTCAACAACGTCGGCGGCACCATGCCGGCCCCCCTGCTGGACACCTCCACCAAGGACCTCAAGGACGCGTTCACCTTCAACGTCGGGACCGCCCACGCCCTGACCGTCGCCGCCGTGCCGCTGATGCTGGAGCACTCCGGCGGCGGATCGATCATCAACATCACCTCGACGATGGGCCGGCTCTCCGGACGCGCGTTCGCCGCATACGGCACCGCCAAGGGCGCACTCGCGCACTACACCAGGCTGTCCGCGCTGGATCTCTGCCCACGCATCCGGGTCAACGCCATCGCCCCGGGCTCCATCCTCACCTCGGCGCTGGACATCGTGGCCTCCAATGACGCACTGCGCGACCCGATGGAGAAGGCCACCCCGATGCGCCGCCTCGGCGATCCCAGCGATATCGCCGCCGCCGCCGTGTATTTGGCGTCGCCCGCCGGCAGCTACCTGACCGGTAAGACCCTCGAGGTCGACGGCGGCCTGACCTTCCCCAACCTCGATCTGCCCATCCCCGACCTGTAAAGGAACGCCATGAGCATCAAAGTCGCCGCGATCGGCACCGGAAACGTGGGCCGGCACGCCCTCACCCAGCTGATCAACGATGCGCAGTACGAACTCACCGGAGTCTGGGTGTCCTCGGACGCCAAGGCCGGTAAGGACGCCGGGGAGCTTGCCGGGCTTGATGTTTCGACCGGCATCAAGGCCACCAACGACCTGGACGCCATCCTCGCCGACAAGCCGGATTGCGTCGTGTACACCGCGATGGCCGACAACCGGCTGCCCGACGCCCTGGAGGATTACCGCCGCATCCTGGCCGCCGGCGTGAACGTGGTGGCCAGTGCGGCGGTCTTCCTGCAGTACCCGTGGCAGGTGCTGCCCGCTGAACTGCTGGCACCGATCGAGAAGGCCGCCGAAGAAGGCGGCGCCAGCATCTTCGTCAACGGCATCGATCCCGGTTTCGCCAATGACCTTCTGCCCCTTGCCCTCGCGGGCACCTGCCAGACCGTCGAGCAGATCCGGTGCATGGAGATCGTCGACTACGCGACCTACGACAGCCCCACGGTGATGTTCGACGTGATGGGCTTCGGCAAGTCCCTCGACGATCTGCCCATGCTGCTGCAACCGGGCGTGCTCAGCCTGGCCTGGGGCTCGGTGGTGCGCCAGCTGGCCGCCGGGCTCGGCATCGAGCTCGACGAGGTCACCGAGACCCACGTCCGGATTCCGGCGCCGGAGGATTTCGAGATCGCGTCCGGCCACATCGCCGAGGGCACCACCGCGGCGATGCGTTTCGAGGTCCGCGGCATGGTCGGCGGCCATCCCGCCGTGGTGCTGGAGCACATCACCCGCTTGCGCGACGACCTGTGCCCGGAGTGGCCCCAGCCCGCCCAGGAGGGCGGCTCGTATCGCATCGAGGTCACCGGCGAACCGTCCTATGCCTTGGACCTGTGCCTGAGCAGCCGCAAGGGTGATCACAACCATGCCGGCCTGGTCGCCACCGCGGCGCGCGTGGTCAACGCAATACCAGCCGTCGTCGCGGCGGCTCCGGGCATCCGCACCACCCTGGACCTGCCGCTCATCACCGGCAAGGGGTTGTATTCTGGACAGTGAGCGCACAACTCACCAAGAGGCCTCGCCTATGAAGAACACACCTTTGTTGCTCCACATCTGGCTGCACTGACAGCCACCACCTCGTACACGGCCGCCTATCCATTCGGCGGTAGCTGACGGGCTCAAGCGCACGCCTGTGCGCACTCCCGTCGATATTCATGCCTGCCCCTGGCCGCGCCGACGTGTCGCGCCGATCAGCGGCGGCTTTCCCGGGGGCCTCCGTCAGGAGAGCATCATGCGAACAAGCCTTTTCGCACCCGTCATTCTCGTCGCCGCGGTGTCGTTTGCGCCCGCCGCAGCGGCCGTCCCGGACTGCGCACAGGTCGGTGTCACCACGACGCTGTGCACGCGACCCGGCCACGCCCAACTGTCTACCTACCCGGCACCGATGAACTACGGCCCCTGGCAGTGGTGGCAATGGGGCGGCGGCGGGTTCTACTTCGGTTGGTGACGCCCCGGCGAACTGAAATCGGAGGTTTTCGGCTACCCTAACTTTTCTATTCGATAGTCCGGATGGAGGAGAAGGGGAAGCGTGCTGCACGACACGACGCCCGCGCGGGCACGGCGGGGTTGGTTTCTGCTCGGACCGGCATTCGTGGCGGCCATCGCCTATGTCGACCCCGGCAACGTCGCCGCCAATGTCAGCGCCGGCGCCCAGTACGGCTTCCTGCTGGTCTGGGTGATCCTGGTCGCCAACATCATGGCGGGGCTGGTGCAGTTCCTGTCGGCCAAGCTCGGCCTGGTCACCGGGCGTTCGCTGCCCGAGGCCGTCGCCGATCACTCCCGCACCCGGACCCGGGTCGCCTACTGGCTGCAGGCCGAGTTGGTCGCCATGGCCACCGATCTGGCCGAGATCGTCGGTGGGGCGATCGCGCTGTACCTGTTGTTCGACCTGCCATTGCTGGTCGGCGGGGCCATCACCGGCGCGGTGTCGCTGGGGCTGCTGGCGATTCAGAACCGACGCGGCCAGCGGGTATTCGAGCGGGTGATCACCGGCCTGCTGCTGATCATCGCGATCGGCTTTCTCACCAGCCTGTTCGTCGCCCCACCATCGGCCGCCGATGTCGCATCCGGTCTGGTCCCCCGTTTCGACGGTGCCGAGAGCGTGCTGCTGGCCACCGCCATGCTCGGCGCCACCGTGATGCCGCACGCGGTGTACCTGCACTCCGGGCTGGCCCGCGACCGACACGGACACCCTGACGCCGGTCCGGCCCGAAAGCGGCTGCTGCGCATCACCAAATACGACGTCGGCCTGGCCATGCTGGTCGCCGGAGCGGTGAACCTGGCCATGCTGCTGGTCGCCGCGACCAACCTGCAGGGCATGGACAACACCGACTCCATCGAGGGCGCCCACGCTGCCGTCAGCAGTCAGCTCGGCCCGACCGTGGCGCTGTTCTTCGCGATCRGCCTGCTGGCGTCCGGGCTGGCCTCGACCTCGGTCGGCGCGTACGCCGGCGCCATGATCATGTCGGGGCTGCTCAAACGCAATTACCCACTGCTGTTGCGCCGCCTGGTCACCCTCATCCCCGCGCTGGTGATCCTCGCCATCGGCGTGGACCCCAGCCGCGCGCTGGTGCTCTCGCAGGTGGTGCTGTCCTTCGGTATCCCGTTCGCGCTCATCCCGCTGATCCGGCTGACCAGCAACCGGGCGCTGATGGGCGCCGATATCAACCACCGGGCGACCACGGCCCTAGGCTGGCTGGTGGCCGGTGTCATCACCGTGCTGAACGTTGTGTTGATCTACCTGACCATCCGAGGCTGACCCCTGAATGCAGTCCGACCACCTGTACTTCGCATACGGATCGAATCTGTGCGTGCAACAGATGGCCCGGCGCTGCCCGGACGCCACCGACCCCCGACCGGCCACCCTCGCCGACCATGACTGGCTGATCAACGAGCGCGGGGTGGCGACCGTCGAGCCGTTCGACGGTGCCGTCGTGCACGGGGTGCTCTGGCGGCTCAGCGACCACGATCTGAGCGTGCTGGACAGCGCCGAAGGCGTTCCGGTGCGCTACCGCCGCGACGAGCTCGTCGTGCACACCGCCGAGGGCCCCGGCCCGGCCTGGGTCTATATCGACCCGCGGGTCGAACCCGGACCGCCCCGGCCCGGCTATCTGGAACGCATCATCGACGGCGCCCGCCACCACGGGCTGCCGCAGCGCTGGGTCGATTTCCTGCACCGGTGGGATCCGGCGAGCTGGYCCCACCGCGACATCACCGATACCCCTGCACCGCAATCTCTTTCCGAACTTCTCACCGACCCGGACATCGTCGAGAGCAGCACCCTGGCCTCCCGGTTCGGGTTTCTTGCCATCCACGGCGGTGGGCTGGAACAGATGACCGATGTCATCGCCGACCGGGCCGCCCGGGCCTCCGGTGCCTCGCTGTACATGGTGCGCCACCCCGACCGCTACCCTCACCACCTGTCGTCGCGGCTCTACCGGCCCGCCGAGTCCGAGCAGCTCGCCGCCTTCCTCGACCACGTCGACACGGTGATCTCGCTGCACGGCTACGGCCGCATCGGCCGCAGCACCCAACTGCTGGCCGGCGGCGGCAACCGGGACCTCGCCGCGCATCTGGCGCGACACCTGCAGGTGCCCGGCCACCATGTGGTCACCGACCTCGAGGCGATGCCGCGGGAGCTGCGCGGGCTGCACCCGGACAACCCGGTGAACCTGCCCCGTGGCGGTGGCGTGCAGCTCGAACTGCCGTCGCGGGTGCGCGGCACCAGCCCGCGCAGCGGGTTGCCCGACGCCGACGGCATCACCCCGGCGACCGCGGCGCTGATCGACGGACTGTCCGCCGCAGCGAGAGCCTGGTCACTCCCGTCTTGACGGTGAGCTCCGCGTCGCACCGACCCATCCATTTTCCGCACCGCTCCGAATACAAATCGTGGAACGAAATGACCTCACCGGCCGCTCGGTCGCCGTCATCGGCAGCGGTGTCGCCGGGCTGACCGCCGCGTACGTCCTGTCCGCACACAACCGGGTCACCCTGTTCGAGGCCGATGTCCGCCTCGGCGGCCACGCCCACACCCACCTGGTCGACGACGGGCGGGGCAACCCGGTCGCCGTCGACACCGCATTCCTGGTGCACAACGACCGCACCTACCCCACGTTGTGCAGGCTGTTCGACGAGCTCGGCGTGCAGACCCACGACACCGACATGTCGATGTCGGTGCGCGACGACAGCATCGGGCTGGAGTACGCCGGCGCCCGCGGGGTGGGTGGACTGTTCCCGTCCCTGTCGAACCTGACCCGGCCGCGGTATCTGCGCATGCTGGCCGAGGTCACCCGGTTTCACCGGGCGGCCAGCGACCTGCTCGGCTTCGGCGACCCACACGACACCGTGACCTTGGGGGCGTTCCTGGAGCGCAACAGGTTCTCGGACTACTTCATCGAGCACTTCATGACACCGCTGGTGGCGGCGGTCTGGTCGTGCGCCCCCGGCGAAGCCCTGCGCTACCCCGCGCGCTACCTGTTCATGTTCCTCGACCACCACGGCATGCTGACGGTGTTCGGTTCGCCGACCTGGAAGACCGTGGTCGGCGGCTCGGCCAGCTATGTGTCCGCCGTCGCCGAACGCGTGCACGAGGTGGTGCTCGGGTCACCGGCCGGGTCGGTGCGCCGCAACGAACACGGCGTGCAGGTCACCACCGGAGCAGGCGGCCCCCGGCAGTTCGATGCCGCGGTGATCGCCACCCACCCCGATCAGGCCCTGCTGGCGCTGGCCGAACCCACCCCCCGGGAACGCGACATCCTCGGCGTGATCGGCTACTCCGCCAACCACGCTCAGCTGCATACCGACACCTCCCTGCTGCCGACCCGGGCCCGCGCGCGGGCGTCCTGGAATTACCTCGCCACCGGAGGGGACGGGCCGGTGCTGGTGACCTACGACATCAGCCGGCTGATGGGGCTGACCGGAGAGCGACGATTCATGGTCACCCTGGGCGGGCGCGAACGGGTGGATCCGGCCACCGTGATCGCCGAGATGATCTACGACCACCCGCTGTACACACCGGAATCGGTTGCCGCCCAACGTCTGCTGCCGACCCTGAACGACGACCGGGTGGTGTTCGCCGGCGCATACCACGGCTGGGGCTTCCACGAGGATGGTGCGGCCGCCGGTCTGCGCGCCGCCGAACGTCTGGGCGCCCGCTGGCCTTCCACGCCGGAGCAGGAGTCGGTGTCATGCTGACTCCGTCGCTGTACCGCACCCGGATCAGCCATATCCGGCACGCCCCGGTGCGGAAGGGATTCGAGCATCGCAGCTACACCTGGTACGTCGATATCGACGAACTGCCCCAGCTGCCGATCTGGTTGCGGCCCTTCGCCGTTTTCCGCGCGCAGGACCACTTTTCGGCACCCGCGGATCAGCAGTCGACGCTGCGTGAACGGGTCGACGACTTCCTGGCCGCCAACGACATCGACCCGGTCGACGGCCAGGTCACCGCGCTGTTGCACGCCCGGGTGCTCGGCTACGTCTTCAACCCGATCAGTGTCTTCTGGTGCCATGACGCCGCCGGGTTGTTGCAGCACGTCATCGTCGAGGTGCACAACACCTACGGCGGTCGCCACGCATATCTGTTGCCGCCCACCGAATCCGGACCGACGGCCGTCACCAAGAGCTTCTACGTCTCCCCCTTCAACGAGGTCGAGGGCTACTACCTGGTCGATGCGCCGCGGCCCGACGCCACCGCGGATCTCGCGATCTCCTGGCACCGCAGCAACAAGCTGGTGTTCGCCGCGTCGCTGCACGGGCAGCGCATGCCGGCATCGGCGCTGGATGTCGCGCGGATGCAGCTGGTGGCGCCGGTCGCGCCCCTGATGGGCGCACTGCAGATCCGGCTGCACGGTATCGCGCTCTGGCTGCGCGGCCTGCCCGTCATACCCCGCACCATCACCATGTCCGAGACCAGGAAGGCCACGCACTGATGACGCTGGAGACCACCGACAGCACCGAGGCTCAGGCGAATTCCACTCGGTGGGCACAGATCGCGAGAGCACCCCGCGGCCCGGTCAGCGCCGTGCAGGGACACATCGCCGGGGCTCTGCTACGGCGGGCGGTGCGCCAACTCCCGATACGGCTGGAACACCCGGACGGATCCGTCCTGGGCGCCGCCGATCCCACCCTGCCCACCATGACATTGCACCGGCCCGAGGCGTTGTTCCGCCGGGTCGGCCGATACGGACTCATCGGATTCGGCGAGTCCTACATGGCCGGCGACTGGACCTCCAACGACCTGCCTGCATTGCTCACCGAGTTCGCCTCCTCCGTCGATGTTCTGATACCGCCTGTGCTACAACGACTTCGACCCCTTGCCGTGGTGCGGCACCCGCGGTCCATGCACAACAGCCCGGCCCAGTCGCGGCGCAACATCGCCGAGCATTACGATCTGTCCAACGCACTGTTCGCCGAGTTCCTCGACGAGACGATGACGTACTCCAGCGCGCTGTTCGGAGTCACCCACCCGCAATGGCGCGATCTGGCCGACGGCCAGCGCGCGAAGATCGACCGACTGCTCGACGCCGCCCAGGTGCACGCCGGCAGCCGGGTGCTCGAAATCGGCACCGGGTGGGGCGAATTGGCGATCCGGGCGGCGGCACGCGGTGCCCACGTGCACAGCATCACGCTGTCCTCCGAGCAACTCGAACTCGCCCGTCGGCGCGCCGACGAAGCCGGCGTCGGCGACCGTGTGCACATCGAATTGCGGGACTACCGCAGCGTCGAGGGCCGCTATGACGCCGTCGTCTCGGTGGAGATGATCGAAGCCGTCGGATATCGCTTCTGRCCGACGTTCTTCCAGACCCTGGAGAAGCTGGTGCTGCCGGGCGGGCGCGTCGCGCTGCAGGCCATCACCATGCCGCACGACCGAATGCTGGCCTCCCGCAACACCCACACCTGGATCCAGAAATACATCTTCCCCGGCGGGCTGCTGCCCTCGGTGGAGGCGGTCGTCGGGATCACCGAACGCTGCACCGGACTGCGCACCATCGACATGTACTCGCTGCAGCACGATTACGCCGAAACCCTGCGGTTGTGGCGCGAACGCTTCCTGCAGCGCTCGGCGGCCCTGGCGGCGCTGGGCTTCGACGACACCTTCCAGCGCATGTGGGAGCTCTATCTCGCTTACTCGGAGGCAGGATTCCGCTCCGGGTACCTCGACGTCTACCAGTGGACGTTCGCCCCGACCGGAGGCCGTCGATGAGCAATGCGAAATACCGGTGTTGCAGACCGTGACCGCGTCCGTGCCCGCTAGGCTACGGAACGTGACGGCAGACCTCGACGCGTTGCTGCGCCGGGTGGCGCAACGCGATGTCGATGCTTTCGCCGAGTTCTACGACCACACCCGGTCCCGGGTGTACGGGCTGGTCACCCGGGTTCTGCGGGACCCCGGCTACAGCGAGGAAACCACCCAGGACATCTATCTCCAGGTGTGGCGCAACGCCTCGGACTACAACCCGTCGGCCGGTTCGCCCATGTCCTGGCTGATGACCGTCGCCCACCGGCGGGCCGTGGACCGGGTGCGCTCCGAACAGGCCGCCACCGACCGGGAGGCCCGCTACGGCGCGGCCACCGTCGAACTGCCCGTCGACCAGGTCTCCGAGGGCGTCCTCCAACGCGAGGAATACCAGCAGGTCGCGGCGTGTCTGGGAGCGCTGACCGACCGGCAGCGCGAGTGCATCCAGTTGGCCTACTACGAGGGCCTCACCTACGTCCAGGTCTCCAGTCGGTTGTCGGCGAACCTGGCCACCATCAAGTCACGGATGCGCGATGCCATCCGCGGACTGCGCAACTGCCTGGGTACCGCATGACCACGCCGCACGAGGATCTCCTGGCCGTGGCGACGGCGTACGCGCTCAACGCCGTCGACGACGCCGAGCGCGCCGACATCGAGCGCCGGGTCCGGGCGGCTCCCGACGATGTCTCCGCGGCATTCGCCGTCGAGGTGCGCCAGGTCCGCGAGGCGATGGCCGTGGTGTCCGCGACGACCGCCGCCGAACCTCCCGCGCACCTGCGCGAGCGCCTGCTCGAATCGATCACCGCCGATCAGGCACCGCAGACAGCCGAGGTGCGGCAACTGCGGCCGGCGCGGCGGCGCTGGACCACGGCGGTCGCCGCCGCGGCGGCGGCCATCGTCATCGGCGTGGGCACGTTCGGCGTCGGGTGGTGGCTGCGCCCGGTGCCCACCGAGACCACCGCCGAACAGATTTTCGCCGCACCCGACGTCCGCACCGTTTCCGGCCAGATCCCGACCGGCGGCACCGCGACCGTGGTGTTCTCCCGTGAACGCAACGCCGGTGTGCTGGTGATGAACAACGTCGAACCGCCTACGACCGGCACGGTCTATCAGATGTGGCTGATCGACACGGAGGGAGCGCACTCGGCCGGTGTGATGGACGCCGGCGCGATCGCCCCGTCGACCACCGCGGTGCTGCCCGATCTCGGCTCCTCGACCACCCTGGCGTTCACCGTGGAACCCGGTTCGGGCTCCGACCGACCCACCAGCACGCCGTTCGCCTCACTGCCGCTGAGCTGAGCGCGCTAACGTCGGATCATGCCCCGCGACTTCCGGTTCGGTCTCAGCCTGCGCGACACCTCCTCGGCGGCCAAAGTCCGCGACGCCGCCCGGCTGGCAGAGGACCTCGGCTACGACGTGCTGTTGGTGCCCGACCATCTCGGTGCACCCGCCCCGATCCCGGTGCTGGCCACCGCCGCCGCGGCCAGCGAGACGCTGCGGCTGGGGACGTTCGTGTTGAATGCCTGCTTCTACAAACCGGCCCTGCTGGCCCGCGATGTCGGTGCGCTGCACGACCTGTCCGGGGGCCGGTTCGAGGTTGGTCTGGGCGCCGGGTACGTCCGCGAGGAGTTCGAGGCCGCCGAACTGCCCTTTCCGTCGGCACGTCAGCGCATCGAATACCTGGAGCATGTCGTCGAGTACCTCGCCGAGCATGTGCCCGGCGCACCCATCATGATCGCCGGTGGCGGTGACCGGCTGCTCACGGTGGCCGGTAGGTGGGCGTCCATCGTCGGTGTCACCGGGAATCCGGTCGCCGAACGCATCGCGTTCCTGCGGGAGGTGGCCGGCGCCCGGTTCGACGACATCGAGTTGAACCTGGCGATCACCGCCGTGCCCGCGGACGGCTCCGGGCTGCCGAACCTGGCGATGACCCGCCGCTACGCCCCGGACCTGAGCGATGAGCAGCTGCTGGCACTTCCCGGCGTGCTGTCCGGTTCGGTGACCGAGATGGCCGACAAGGTGCGCGGGCTGCGCGATACCTACGGGGCCAACTATCTGGTGGTGCAGGCCGGTCACGCCGAAGTGTTCGGGAAGGTCATCGCCGAACTTCGGTAGCGGCGTCCTCGATGCGCTGACGCACCCTGGGGTTTCCGGAATTGACAGCGGGGTAAACCCCATCAGGTTCCGCGGCTGACAGGGGTGCACATGAACGACTCCGCAGCCGACGACGACGGGCACAACGACCTGGTGGCCCAGCCGCACACCCAGGATGAAGGCCCGGTCGCCGAGGCGGAAATCCAAGCGGCAGAGATGACTTCGCCCGAACAACCGCTCGGGGAACCGGGCAAGAAGTTCGACCGGCGATCCCCCTTCTTCATCGGCCTGGCCGGCTCGGCAGGGGTGGCCGTCACCTACGGCGCCGTGTACATCCTGGCTTCCCTGTCATCGATTCTGACCATCATCGGCGTCGCGTTCTTTCTCGCACTGGGCCTGGAACCGGTGGTCTCCTGGCTGGTCAACCGCGGGCTGCCGCGGTGGCTGTCGACGGCGCTGGTCTTCGTGGTCTTCGTCGCCGGGCTCGGCGCGTTCGCCGCCGCAGCATTCCCGCCACTGTTCGCCCAGATCACCGATCTGGTCAATCGCGCACCGCTGTATATGCAACAGGCGCAGGATCATTCGTCGTTCATCGGCAGGCTCAACGACCGCTTCCAACTCCAGCAACGGATCACCGATGCGGTCAACGGCATGGACAGCTCGGCGCTGAACCAGGTGGTCAGCGCGGGCACCGCTGTCCTCGAAGGAGTCACCGACACCCTGATCGCCATCGTGCTCACGCTCTACTTCCTGGCGGACATGCCGCGGATCCGCAGCACCATCTACCGGCTGGTGCCGCACACCCGGCGCCCGCGCGCCATCCTGATCGGCGACGAGGTGTTCGCCAAGGTGGGCGCCTACGTCCTGGGGAACGTGACGATATCGCTGCTCCTGGGAGCGGCCACGTTGATCTGGCTGGCTGCCTTCGATGTGCCCTATCCGCTGCTGCTGGCGATCCTTGTCGCCATCCTCGACCTGGTGCCCGTCGTCGGATCCACCATCGCCGGAATCGTGGTCGGCGCCGTGGCACTGACCGTCTCCATACCGGTGTGCCTGGCCACCATCGTCTTCTACATCGCATTCCAGATGATCGAGGACTACGTGCTGGTACCCAGGATCATCGGCCGGGCCGTGCATGTACCGGCCTTGACCACCGTCGTCGCCGTGCTCATCGGCGCCTCGCTGTTGGGCGTGGTCGGCGCACTCGTCGCCATCCCCATTGCCGCCGCACTGCAGCTGATCGTCCAGGAAGTGCTCTACCCGCGCCTGGACAGTGTCTGATCGGTCTCACATTTCGGTGCATGGTGGCACAGCCCACTGGCGTGATCGGGTTTGGCGGTTCAGGACCAGGGAACCCCATGAGAGGAAACGAAGTGACTGCCGACAGGCGGGTTCACGGTGCGGCTGAGTCAGTAGCGCACCACATATAAAGCGAAGAAGGAGTCCGATATGGCTGAGAACAATGGTGCCGCCGAAGGTATCTCGGGTGTCGTCGAAGGTGTCAAGGGCAAGGTCAAGGAGGCGGCGGGCGCCGTCACCGGCAATGACAACCTGCGCCGTGAGGGCGAGGCCCAGCAGGACAAGGCCGACGCGCAACGCGACGTAGCCAAGAAGGAAGCGGAGGCAGAAGCCGCTCGCGGGTCTGCTGAGGCCAACGAGGCCCGTCAGAAGGCCGAGCAGGACTAGCAACACAGTTTTGGCACTTGGGGGACAGTCCATAAGGGCTGTCCCCCAAGTCGTGTCTGGGCGTCATCTGCCCGTGGGTCGCCGGTGGCGTGAGCGGGCCGGGTCACCCGTGAACTAGACTTTTGCACGCCTGCCCCGGCAGGTCCCCGCCCCCGTAGCTCAGGGGATAGAGCACGGCTCTCCTAAAGCCGGTGTCGCATGTTCGAATCATGCCGGGGGCACTCAGCTGCGATGCAGTTCAAGGCCGGTTTCGACCCTGGACCAGGCCGTGGACGTAGCAACTACCGATATGCAGTGCACTCACCACCGCACCAAGCCCGGTGATCTGGCTCAGGATCTCGCAGAACTACGGCGTCATCCACGGCGGTGGAGCGAGTTCAAATCCGGGCGATGATGGCTTGAAACGACGGGCTGGCCACGCCTTCGGCCGAGCGCCTTCCTTGGCGGAGCCATAGGGAGGTGATGTCGTGACTGCCAGTCGTCATCGCGACATCCAGCCACCGTCGACCGACAGCGCAGTTCCCGTGACGTAGGCCGACGCCTCGGACGCCAGATATACCACCGCGCCGGCGAGGTCTGCGGGAGTGCCCCAACGGCCGGCCGGGATACGGTTGAGCATCTTCTCGGCCTTTGTCGGATCGTCGCGGTGCGCTGCGGTCAGTTCGGTTTCCATGTAGCCGGGTGCAATGGCGTTGACTCGGATGCCCTGCGGTGCCCACTCGTTGGCCAGTGCGCGGGTGATACCGAGAAGGCCGTGTTTGGAGGCCGCGTAGGACGGCACCTCGAATCCGCCCTGGAACGAGTTCACCGAGCCGACGTTGATCACGCTTGCCGGGGTCAGGGCTGCGTGTGCGGCCTGCGCGAACGCCTGAGACAGCAGAAACGGGGTTGTCAGGTTCAGATCGAGGACCGCCGACCAGTCTGAGGCGGCGGTCTGCGCCGCCGGCCCACGACGGATGATGCCCGCGTTGTTCACCAGGATCGAAGCCGCCCCGAGTTGGTCTTGGCTGTACGCCACCAAATCCGCCGCGCGTTGAGGTGTCAGCCCGCTGAGATCGGCACAGTGCTCGACACAGCGGACACCGCGCGACCTGATGTTCGCCGAGACCGCGGCGAGGTCCCCGACATCGATCACCACGATGTCAGCACCCGCCTCGGCCAACGCCACCGCGAGCGCAGTTCCCAGTCCGCGAGCTGCACCGGTCACGATGGCGACCCGTCCTTGCAATCCGAAACTGTCCAACACGGAAGGTGTTGTTGCGGTGGTCATTTGTGTACTCCTCGGGACTGATCCATGAACGCGGGCGGGTGCTACTTCTGCAGGGCTGCGTCCAGCACCCGGTCGTGGTCGAGTGAACTTCCCTTGGTTTCTTTGGCGAAGCACACGGCGATCACGGTGACGACAGCCAGGACCGCAAGATAGACGCTGACCGCCAGGGTGTTGCGTTCCTCGACAGAGCCCAACAGCCACACCGCAATGAAGGGCGCGAGGCCACCGGCGAAGACCGAGGCGAGCTGGTAGCCCAGCGATGCCCCGCTGTAACGCACGCTGGTGCCGAACAACTCGGAGAACATCGCGGCTTGCGGTGCGTACATCAGCGTCGTGAAGATCAGGCCGATGAAGATGGCGGCGGCAATGAGGGTTGGGTTCTCGGTGTCGATCAGCGGGAAGAAGGCGAATCCCCACAGGCCCACTCCCACTGCGCCGGTGAAGTACAGCGGGCGGCGGCCGATGCGATCCGACAGTGCTCCGACAAGCGGTGTGAGGAAGAACTGCGCGACTGATGCGATGAGAACGCCGGAAATGGCGGCGCTCTTGGGCAGGTCCAAGTAGGTGACCATGTAGGTCATCACGACGATCGTGAAGATGTAGTACGAGGTGTTCTCGGCCAGGCGCAGACCCATCGCGATCAGCACCTCTCGCGGGTACTTGCGCAGCACCTCGATGATCGGCGCGTGCTCGCTCTTGTGGTTCTCCAGGGCGACCTTGTTGGCGGCAAAGACCGGTGACTCTTCGATGCTCAACCGGATCCACAGCCCGATGAGGACGAGCGCGGCGCTGAGCAGGAACGGCACCCGCCATCCCCAGGCGTCGAAGCTCTCATCGCTCTGAAATATCGCCAGCGCCCACAGCACGCCAGCGGAGAGCAGGTTGCCCAGCGGTACGCCGGCCTGGGTCCAGGAGGTCCAGAAACCGCGGCGGCTGTTGTCGCCGTGCTCGGCGGCCATCAGTACCGCCCCGCCCCATTCGCCGCCGACCGCGAAGCCCTGCATGAGCCGGCACACGATAAGCAGTATCGGCGCCGCGATCCCGATGCTGGCGTATGTCGGGAGCAGTCCGATCGCGAAGGTCGCGACGCCCATCATCAGGAGGCTGATGACCAGCATTTTCTTGCGGCCGATCTTGTCGCCGTAGTGCCCGAAGATGATGCCGCCCACCGGCCGCGCGAAGAATCCGACTGCGAAGGTGGCGAATGCCAACAACGTGGCGGTGGCGGGTTCGTTGCCGGGGAAGAACAGCGGCCCGAAGACCAGTGCTGCCGCCGATCCGTAGAGGAAAAAGTCATACCACTCCACGGCGGTGCCGATCATGCTCGCAAAGGCGACCTTCGCGATCGGGGTTCTTCCGCGAGTGTGTTCCGCATGGGCGGCTGCGATGTCGGAGGTGGGCATTGTCAGTCCTTTCGAGAGGTATGCGAGCGTGCAGAGTCAGGGAATGAGAACGACTTTCATGTGATCGCCGGTAGCGGCGCGTTCGAGCGCTCGATGTCCTTCCTTGAGCGGGATCTCCGTGACGAGTCGGCGCCAGGGGGCAAGGTTGCTCGACATCGCAAGTACCGCTGCCTGGTAGTCCGGCTTGGTCGATCCGTAACTTCCCTGTACGCGAATCTCCTTGCGCGTGAGCGCATTGAAGTCGATCCCGCCGGGGCGGGCGAAGAGCCCTACGACCGAGACCGGGCTGCCGGGGAGCACCGTGGCGACCGCTGTGTCAAGGGCGTGGGTGGATCCGGACGCCTCGACCCAGGCGGTGGGCGTAAACGGCAATGCCTCGCCGGAGACCGCCGTCCGAATACCCAGCGACCGCGCGAGCGGTAGCCGCGACGCCTCGTCGCCGCTGACACCGGTCAGCACGACGTCGTGGCCGCGCTGGGCCAACACCAGTGCCGCCATCGTGCCGATCGGCCCCGGACCTGACACCACCACCTTCGCCGGACCGTCGACTGCATCGTGAACATGTGCGACGGCACGGCACGCGACCGACAGCGGTTCGGTGAGTGCGACAACCGACGCAGTTAAGGTTTCGTCGACCTCAACGAGTCGGACCTCTGCGACAACGAATGATTCTGCGGCAGCACCATCGAAGGAAAGTCCCAATACTGATCGGCGCGTACAGATTTGACGAAGGCCGCTGACGCATAAATCACACGATCCGCATCCGTCGATGGCCACCGGCACGACCCGCTTGCCCAACCATCCCGGGTCTACGCCATCGCCGATTGCCTCCACCCGGCCGACCGCCTCGTGCCCCAGAGTGACCGGCGGTGCCATCCACTCGTAGCCCCGATCATGCCGCCAGGCATGCACGTCGCTTCCGCACAGGCCGCAGGCCTGTGTACGAACGCGCACCTGCCCTGGGCCCGGCTCGGGCTTGTCGACGTCAGCCAGCCTGACGTCGCCCGGAACTGCGCTGTTCTTGACCAGAGCTCTCATATCAAGACCTGCAACTTTCGTTCGCGTCAGCGGATGAACTGGTCCACGTAGTCGGCGCCCAGACCCACGGCGCGGTAGTGGTCGCGCGCCTTGTCGATCTTGCTGAAGACGTCCTCGATGCCCACGGTGTTGCCATCGACGTCGACGTAGATGTAGGCGCCGCTCACGTGGAACAGGGTTGCCATCTCCGAGACGTCCTGCGGGACCTCGAGTGTGTGGATGTCACCGGGCGGCTCGAAGGCATACGTGCCCTCTTCGGCCCACCAGTCGTACTCCAGGTAGTGCCAGCGTCCCCGCAACGTGAATGCGTGCACCGCGCCGGCATGTCGGTGGCGCGACAGGATTCCCGAGCGTCGCACCCGCAGGATGTTGACGAAGTAGCCCTGGCTTGCCGCCAGCACCAAAGGCCGGAATGCGACGTCCTGGGACTGCGGCACCCACAGTCGCTCGTCGACATCGAGATCCAGCGCTCCAGGGACAAGCAGATCCTCGCTCATGCCATAGGGCYTCGGCCCCGAATACGGGACTGCCGCCTCGTTCTTCATGTCGACCGACACGTTCATCGCTACTCCTTCACTTAATCGGATAAGTCACCGTAGCGCGCTGTGTGCCAGAACACAAGCAGCAGCTTTTCTGGATGTGAACACTTCATTGATGCACGTGAGAGGACCGCTGACCTGTTGAGATGCACTCGCGACCCACCAGCACTTGCGAACTGGCCGGACTTAACCGAATTAGTTTCCGAACCCGCAGCTCCGACCACTGCGCGCCCGAACTTAACCGCGCACTTAACCGGCTAAGCTTCTTTCGTGGCTACCGACACCCCAGCGGGTAAACGACGGCGAAAGCCGCGTACCGCTGAGACCCCTGGGCGGACGCGCGTGACGATGTATGACGTCGCTCGCGAGGCCGGGGTATCTGGTGCGGCGGTCTCCTACGCACTCCGGGGTGTGCCCGGTGTGAGCGACGAGGTGCGCGAGCGAATCCTCCGTGTCGCAGAGGAACTCGGTTTCCGACCCAGTCGACTGGCCCGCGAACTTCAAGCGGGGACCACCAAGACCATCGGGCTGCTGCTGGCCGATATCGCCAATCCCGTGTACACCGAGATCGCCGGCGGCGTGGTCGCCGCGGCCGCCGAAGAAGGGTATGAAGTCTTCGTCTCCCACGTCGGCGTCGACGGGTCGCGTCAGTCCGAGGTCGCACTGGCCCAAGTCGACCGAAAGAGCAGTGGACTGATTTTCACCTCACTCACCCCCGGCGACAAACCGCTGCTCGCCAAACTGCACAGCGAGAAGGTGCCGTTCGTGCAGCTCTACCGCCGCGTAGCCGATGACACCTCCGACTGGGTGGGCATCGACGACTACGCCGGGGCTTCCGAAATGGCATCGCACGTCGCCGCCACAGGACGACGAAAGATCGCCATTCTCGGCGGTCCCGACAGCTCGAGCGTGTCAGTCAACCGTGTCAATGGATTCCGTGACGCTTTGGACAAGGCCAACCTCGCCGCTGTGAACGAACCCAACGTCTGGGGTGAACTCACTCGCGCATCTGGCGCCTTGCGCGCCCGCGCGCTCTTCGCCGAACATCCCGATGCCGACGCAGTGATCGGTGGCAATGACCTCATCGCGATGGGCGTCATGGACGTGTGCCGCGAGATCGGCAAGAGGATTCCAGAAGATCTGGCACTCACCGGTTTTGATGACATGAGCTTCTCCAGTGCCGGGCCTCTGCAGCTGACTACGGTGACCGTCCCTCGGGATCTGATGGGACGTCGTGCGGTGCGCCTTCTCCTGCGACGAATCACGGGCGACGAGAGCCCTGCGCAGGCCGAACAGCTGCCGTATACCGTCGAAATCCGAGAGACCACGGTTCCGCGGCGCTGATGCTCCACCGTAGGCAGGCGCCGCTCATACCGATGTGCGTGCCCGCGTTGACTATCGACAACGTGTGCCTATCCGGCCTTGCTGCTATTGCTCTGGCGGATCAAATGATTCGAACAGGAAACTTCGACGTAGTGGTACCACCCCATGCTCGAAGAGAACGTCGCCACTGCCGCCGAGATCGATGCCTTGGTCTCCAATTCCTTCGGCTTTCGGCTCGCCCTCTTCGGTCCCTTCGCCATCGCCGACATGGCCGGCCTCGACGTCTACCAAGGCGGATTTCGCATCATGCCAGGTAGGTTCCCCTTGGCCGACTGACGCAGCCGGACCGCGGCCATCGACAGCTGTGCAAGTCATCTGGAAGAGTACGCATGTTTGCGGTTGGATCGCCTGACTTGAGACTTCGAGAATCTCTCCTCTGCTGCCGCGCCGCCCCTTTCAGGTAGGAAGAGTCACGAACTTGCTGGGCCAGCGAAGACGCGGCACCCGTGCACGTCCGGCTCGTACGCGAGTTCTTCGTAGATGCGCTCAACAAGAAGCAACTCGGCGCGTTCACGCAGATATCGAGGGTGCTGCTCGAACATCTCGACGAGCGTTTGTGCGACGTCTTAGACGACGAGGGTTGAGTCCGCTCGCCAGGGTAGCCGGCACCTCAGCGGGGTGACCGCTTCCCCACAGCCGCGGCCAGGACGGTCTCCGCGATCTGCCGCCCCACCCCTGCCCGATCGGCCGGACCTCCGCGCAGCCGCATGGCGAGCTCACCGGTGACGACCGTGAGCAGCGCTTCAGCCAGGCCGCGCGGGTCCGCGCACGGCAGCGGCTCCGCAAGTCGCCGCAGCGTGTGGCGCAGGTGATCGGTATCGCGATCGACCGCGGCGGCGATCTCCGCGGAGGGGTTCGCATACTCGGCGGCGGCACCCAGGAAGGCGCACCACCGCGATCCGTGCGGTGTGCCGGCGAAAGCGTCCAACGCGTCGAAGACCGCCAGCAGACGCTGCTCGTCGGTGCGCGCGGCGTCGATGGCGTCGTCCCACACCTGCTGCCATCGCTGCTGGCGGCGCTCCAGGGCGGCGGCAACCAGCGCTTCTTTGCTTCGAAAGCCCCGGTACAGGGTGGCCGCCGACACCCCGGCTCGCGCAAGCACCGCGTCCACCGAGGTGGCTTCAATACCCGAGGTGAACATCAGGTCATCGACCGCATCGAGCAGCTTGTCCTCCGAGCCCTTGCGCATCGGCATGTCCGACACTCTAAACTCGAAGAAGTGAAACGGTCGTTTTCGTTTGGGTCCGGACGAGGAATGTTCGTCGTGGTGTTCGGGACGTGTTTCATCGCCGCCACGTACGGGTTGGTGCGACTGGCGTACGGCTTGTTCCTCCCCGACATTCAACGTGAGCTCGATCTGAGCGCAGCGGGGGCGGGCTACATCTCGTCGGGTTCCTCGCTCGTCTACTGCCTGGCTGCCGTCGCCGGCTTCGCTCTCGGCCACCGATCACCACGCGCCCTGATCGTGGCCGCCGCCATCACCGCCTGTGCCGGCGTGTGGGGCATGGCGGCCGCCGGTAACGTCACCGCATTCGGCCTCGCAGCCGTATTGAGTTCTGCCGGTGCGGGTTTCGCCTCGCCGGCGCTGGTGACGATCGTGCACCGCAATGTCGATGCCCGGCACGCCGACGGCGCACAGTCGGTGGTCAACGCCGGCACCGGGCCGGGCCTGGTCGGCGCCGCCGTGTTGGCGGTGCTGGTCGCCTCGCAATGGAGGATCGCCTGGATGGTGACCGGAGTCGTGACCGCCGGCGTCGCCATGGCCGTACTGGCCGCCGACCGGCGACCTCCCGTCCAAACATCCACGCGCTCAAAGACTTCGCTCACCCCGTCGCCATCGTGGTGGGCCGACCACCGGAACGCCATCGTCGCGGCAACGCTCATGGGAGCCGGCTCTGCCGCGGTGTGGACATACGGACGCAGCATTCTCGTCGACGCCGGCACCACCTCCGAGCGCGGCACCGTGAGCGCCTGGCTGGCACTCGGCATCGGCGCGACCGCCGTGATCGTCACCGCTGCACTGATGGTGAAGCTGTCCGCCACGGCGGCCTGGATGCTCAGTTGCACCGTGATGACGGTTGCCTTGCTACTGCTGGCCTTCGCGCCACAGTTCAGGCTGGTGGCCCTGCTGGCCTACCTCGTGTTCGGGTGGGGTTTCATTGCCGCAACGTCGTCCCTCATCGCGTGGACGTCGGCCATCGATCCCGCCAACTCCGCGGCGGGCACCGCAATACTGTTCGTGGCCCTGGTCTTTGGGCAGGCCATCGGTGCCACCGCACTCGGGTCCATCGTCACCGCCACGGGTTTCGGCGCCGCCTTCGTCGCGGCAGCAGTGGTGTCCGCCACGGCGATCGGGATTGCCGCGCGGGACCGGGCCGCGGTGTCTCAGGGCCCTACGCGGTAGTGGCTGGCGATGGCGATGCGGTTCCAGCCGTTCATCTCCACGGCCAACCAGCTGATGGCGGCGATCTGCTGCTTGGACAGCGCCGCCTCGACGTCGACGGCGGGAGCCGCAGAGGTGTGCTCGTCGGCGATCCGGGTGATCCGTTCGGCCAGGGTGAGCGCGGCCTGCTCCTGCTCATCGAAGTATTGCGATTCCCACCAGGCCGGCAGCACGGCGAGGCGATCGGCCGTCTCGCCGGCCGCGATGGCGTCGCGGGTATGCATCCGCAGGCAGAACGCGCAGCCATTGATCTGTGAGACCCGAATCTTGACCAGCTCGACCAGCAGCGCCGTCAGGCCGGCAGCTTCGGTCGCGTCCTTGACCTTGGCGTCGAACGCCGCGAAGGCCTCGTACGGGGCGGAGAACTGCTTACTGATGTTGACCTTCGGGAGCATGGTGTCTTCCTAATCCTCGGCGGAACGTTCACCTATATGACTCGGGTGCCCGCCGGATTGTGACACCCATCGGCCGTTGCGCGACGTAACCGTCAATACCTTGGGGTCCAAGATCAGGTATCTGGGTAAGGTCTTAGGCGTTGATATCGACATCGCGTTACCGCGCGACCGGGGTGAACACCCCAGGTGGAGGATTTGATCGTTCCATGCGCGCGCCGCAAAATCCGTTGCCCTCGCCCGGCCCGAACGTTGCCGCGGCGGTAGGTGGGCCGCGGCTCTCGCTGCTCCTGGTCGAGGACGATCGCGCCGATGCGTTGCTGGTCGAGGAACTCATCGCCGACGCCGCAGGCGAGTTCGACTTCGTCTGGTCCCAGACGATCTCCGATGCCGCCCGCACCCTCACCGAACAGCGCCCGGACTGCATTCTGCTGGACCTGAACCTGCCCGATTCCACCGGCATGGAGGCCGTGCACCGGCTCGGCGGGCTGGACAACACCGTCCCGATCATCGTGCTGACCGGTCTCACCGATGAGCACTTCGGGGTGTCCGCGGTGTCCTCGGGCGCCCAGGACTACCTGGTCAAGGGCCGGGTCGAGCCCGATACCCTGCGCCGCGCGGTGCTCTACGCCATCGAGCGCAAGCGCGCCGAGCTTGCCACCGTCGACCTGCACTCCAGCCGGCTGCGCGCCCTGGAGAACGCCCGGTTGGAACGCGGRCTGTTGCCGTCACCGGTGCTGCTGGACTCCCCCGGCGTCGACATCGTCACCCGGTCCCGCCCYAGCAGACAGGACGCCCTGGTCGGCGGCGACTTCTTCGATGTCGTACAGACCGACAACCGCACGGTGCACGTGATGATCGGCGACGTCGCGGGGCACGGCCCGGATGAGGCGGCGCTGGGAGTGGCGCTACGCATCGGGTGGCGCGCGCTGACCTTCGCGGGTCTGCGCGGCAACGAGCGGATGCGCGAGCTCGACCGGATTCTGACCACCGAGCGCCCGAGCAACGGCGTCTTCGCCACGCTGCTCAGCGTGGCTCTCGAACCCGACAGCGGTCAGTTCACCGCGGTACGTGCCGGCCATCCCGGACTGCTGCTCCAAGGCGGCGGCACGGTGGACTGGCTGGAACCCCGCGCGGGTGCCGCGCTGGGTCTCGGTGCCCGCGAGTGGCCGGTCGAACACTACGAGTTGCCCCGGGGGCACGGGCTGTTGCTGCTCACCGACGGGCTGTTCGAGGGGCATTCGGGACGCGGTGATGAGCGGCTCGGCGAAGAGGGACTGCTGACCATGGCCCGCTCGCTGGCCCGGTTACCCGGTGCCGACTTCGTGGAGGCGCTCATCGAGCATGCCGAGGCACGTGCGCACCAGCACGGCGGGCTCACCGATGACATCGCGGTGATCAGAGTGGAGCGGTCCTGAACATGAGACTTACCGTGCAAGGGTGGCAGAACCTGGTGCTCGCGGTCATCGGAACGGCCGTGCTGGCCTGCTCGATCGCGGCGACCATCCTGGTGAGCCAGGCAGACAAGGTGTCCAATCAGCTGCGCGACGGCGTGCAGCCGGCCCGGATCGCCGCCTACCAACTCCAGGCGGCGCTGCGTGATCAGGAAACCGCCGTCCGCGGCTACCTGATCACCAACGACCCGAGGTTCCTGGAGCCGTACAACGACGGCCGCGGCGCGGAAACCGATGCCGCCGAACAGATCCGGCAGTACCTGGCGGGCAAGGACGACCTCCTTGCCGACCTTGCGAACATCGAGGAAGCCGCCGAGGTCTGGCGAAGCGAATACGCGGATCCRCTGCTCGCAAGCGTCACCCCCTCGCAGCCGGTGGCCGACGCGAGCATCGATGAGGGCAAGGTGCTCTTCGATCGGCTGCGTGCGCTCTTCACCGTTCAGAACGATCACCTCAGCGAAGCCCGGGCGGCCGGCCTGGCGCACCTCGACGAGATCCGCGGCTGGCGCGACGCGGTGATGATCGCGATGATCCTCACGTTCGTCACCACCGCCGTGCTGCTGGCKGTCGTGATGCGCAACGCCGTCACCCGCCCCTTGTCGGGGCTGGCCGCGGCCTGCCGACGCATCACCGAGGGCAACTTCGGCGAACGCATCATCCCGCGCGGGCCCAGCGATATCCGGGCCATCAGCGCCGACGTCGAGGACATGCGCCAGCGCATCGTCGACGAACTCGAGATCTCCCGCTCGGCGCGAGCCGCCCTCGATGAACAGGCCGATGAGTTGCGCCGCTCCAACGCCGAACTCGAACAGTTCGCCTACGTCGCGTCGCATGATCTGCAGGAACCGCTGCGCAAGGTCGCGTCCTTCTGCCAGCTGCTGGAGAAGCGTTACGGTGACAAACTCGACGAGCGCGGCATCGAATACATCGGCTACGCGGTGGACGGCGCCAAGCGGATGCAGGTGCTCATCAACGACCTGCTCACCTTCTCCCGCGTCGGCCGGCTCAACGCGACCAACGCCGAGGTCGATCTCAACGCCGTGGTCGACGCCGCGCTGAGCAATTTGACCACCACGGTCGAGGAGACCGGGGCCGAGATCGTGCTGCCCGCTGCGCCGCTGCCCAACGTCGACGGCGATCCCACGTTGCTGGCGATGGTGTGGCAGAACCTGATCGGCAACGCGGTCAAGTTCCACCGCGACGGACTCGCCCCGCGCATCGCGATCGAATGCGAGGAGGGCACCGGCGAGCACGCCGAGAAGTATCTGTTTACCGTGACCGACAACGGGATCGGCATCGCCGAGGAATTCGTCGACAAGGTCTTCGTCATCTTCCAGCGCCTGCACGGCCGCGATTCCTACACCGGCACCGGCATCGGGCTGGCGTTGTGCAAGAAGATCATCGAGCACCACGGTGGGACGATCTGGATCGACACCTCCTACACCGACGGGACGCGGTTCAACTTCACGCTGCCCGTCATACCGACCACCGCGCCCGATATGGTGCCGCAACCGCAGTTGGAAGGAACGTCATGAGCTACCCCGAAGAGACCCGAGCGATCGACATCCTGCTCGTCGAGGACGATCCCGGGGACGAGTTGATCACCCGGGAAGCCTTCGAGCACAACAAGATCAAGAACAATCTGCACGTCGCCCACGACGGCGAGGAGGGCCTGGACTTTCTCTACCGGCGCGGCAAGTTCGCCGACGCGCCGCGACCGGACCTGATCCTGCTGGACCTCAACCTGCCCAAGTACGACGGCAGGCAGCTGCTGGAACAGATCAAATCCGACGAGAGCCTGAGCCTCATCCCGATCGTGGTGCTCACCACCTCGTCGGCCGAAGAGGACATCCTGCGCAGCTACAAGCTGCACGCGAACGCCTACGTGACCAAGCCGGTGGACCTCGACCAGTTCATGAGCGCAGTGCGCCAGATCGACGAGTTCTTCGTTCAGGTGGTGCGGCTGCCGCAGTTCTGAGCGATGTGGTCCCACTGCAGGCGCACCTCGGTGCCCGCCGCGGTGGAATCGATATCGGCGCGGTCGGCGAGCGCATGCATCAACGGGATACCGCGGCCACGGGCCACGTTGTGCGAGCCGTTGTCGTTGACCCGCCAGCGCCCCTCGTCGGTCACCGTCACGGTCAGCACGGCTGCGGCGTCGTCATAGGCCGCACGCACATGCATCAGACCGGGTTGCGGAGCACTGACATAGGCGAACTCGGCGGCGTTCGCCAATGCCTCGTAGACGGCCAGCAGCACATCGCTGGATTTTTCCGGGTCCAGTGAAAAATTCTCTCGCAACCACTCGGCCAGCTCTCGCCGGATCTCGCCTGCGAGTTCAGGGCCGGCCACCACGCCGATCTTCGCGAAGGTTGCGGAATCGCCTAGCTCTGTCATGTCGACCCGTGGCTACCCGTTTGTGCCTTTTTCTAACTCTGCAGGGCGGCGAGGGCCTCATCGAGTGTCGCGTAGAGATCGACGACCTCGGCGATGCCTACCAATTTCAGCGGCCGGCTGGTGGCCGGACCGTCCGCGACGACAACGAGTTTCACCGCGGGGGTGAGGTCACCGTGCGCGGCCACGAGCACACCCATGCCTGCTGACGCCAGGAACTCGACGGCGGTGAAATCGACCACCACTGCTGACGGTGAGCCCTCGGCCGCCGATCCGATCGCCGCTTCCAGCTTGGGAGCGGTGATCATGTCCACGGTTCCGGTGACCGACACCACGCTGATATTGCCGACACGGCTCTGCTTGATATCTCCATTGGCCGCTGTTGGCTGGCTGCTCATCGTTCCTCCGTCTTCACGCACCCGGAATTAGCTGTGCGTCGAGGACGCACAGACCAGGTCCTGGTCCCGGGCTACCCCATCGTAGCCACGCCGTCTGGCGTGGCTGACCTCCGACGCGACCACCGCGACCAGGATGGACACCGCCGCGGCGGTCAGCAGCACCGGCGGGCCGTACGGAAGCGCTGCCGCACCGATCAGCGGCGCGATCGAGATGCCGACGTACATCGCCGTCGAGTACCAGGCGAGCGCGACATTTGCGAAGCGCGAATCGATGAGCGCCAGCCGGTACTGGATGGCCACCGATGCGGCGAACCCGGCGATTCCGGACAGGGCGAACACCAGGGCGGTCGCGACCAGCGATCCGTGCGCAAAGATGAGCGAGACGAAGGCGACGGCCTGAGCCGCCAGCACGATCTGCAGCGTGCGACGGCTCCCGATGCGATCGGCCAGGCGTCCACCCAGGATGTTCCCGATGACGCCGGCCACGCCGTAGGCGAGCAGCAGGATCGCCAGCCGCTTGTGGTCGCCGCCGGTGGCGTCGTGGGTGATCACCGCGCTGAAGATGTAGACCATGTTGAACGCCAGCGTCATCAGCAGCGAGGCGGCGATGGCGAACACGATGCGGGGGTCCCGCAGCACCACGGCCCGCGCGCGCAGGTCCACCGCGGCGCTTCGCGGGACGTCGCGCACCACCAGCAGCAGCGCAGGCACGAGCACCGCAGCCAGACCTGCCAGCACCGACAGCGGCAGCCGCCAGCCGCCGACGTCGGCGAGCGCGGTGCCGATCGGGGATCCGATGGCCATGGCCAGCGTGAAGCCCATGCCGACCAGGGCGATGGCCCGGCCGCGCTGGGCGAGTTCCACCATCACCGGTGCCGCGCCGATCGCCGAGGGCACCAGCGCCGCGCCACCGAGAGCCGCGATGACCCGTCCCGCGGTGAAGACGGTGAAGGTGTCCGCCGCCGCGGCCAGGAACGTGCCGGCCGCGATGAGCACCAGACCGGCGGCCATCACGCGTTCCGGCCGAACCCGGCCGCAGGTGACCGACACCAGTGGGGATGCGACGGCGACCACGATCGCGTAGATGGAGATGGAGTAGCCGATGGTGCCGGGCCCGACGCCGAGCGTCTGGGCGATCTGGGGCAGCACCCCGGCGATGACGAACGCGTTGGTGGCCACCACGAACAGCCCGAGTGCGAGCAGACAGAGGCGCAGCGTACTTGCTCTGCTCACCCATCACCTCACGAAGAATTGGTACCTCAGCGTACCCGGTGTTCGGCCACTCGCCGAATTGCCGACTGTGCATCCAGCGCGAGAAAACCCGCGAAATCGCGATCTGTACGCACGCTCGTCGAACAGGGCCACACTCATGCCGCCTCCAACTCCAGCAGCGTCGTCTTGGCGGCCGCTCCGCCGGCGTACTGCCCGATCGACCCGTCGGTGCGCACCACCCGGTGGCATGGGATCACCAGCGGCAGCGGGTTACGTGCACACGCGGTGCCCACCGCCCGGACGGCCTTGGGGTTGCCGACTGCCGCCGCGACGGTCGCGTAGCTCTCACGGCGCCCGTAGCCGATATCGCGCAGATGCTCGATCACCTGGCGGCGGAAGCCGTCGGCCAGCCGCAGATCCAGCGGCAGGTCGAACTCCGTGCGCCGGCCGGCGAGGTACTCCTCGATCTCGGTGGCGGCATCGTCGAGGCGGGCCGGGGCGTGCAGGATGCGCGGGCTGATCCGCTTGGCCAAGGACTCCAGCGCGTCGCCGTCGACATCGAGGAACGCCACCCGCACCAGACCGAGCGGTGTCGTCGCCAGCAGCAGCCGGCCGACGGCGGTGTCCAGGGTTCGGTAGGCCACGTCGAGCAGGTCTGCGTCCTGAGCCGAACGCTCGAGGCGCCGGTGCAGCCGGGCCAGGGTGTCGGCGTCGGCGTCGATGCCGTCGAAGATCTCGGTCATGCTTCCTCCTTGAGGTAGGTCGTGCGCAGCGTCTTGATGCCGTCGGCCGCGGCGCGGCGGGCGGCGTCGGTGGATCCGCCGAGCAGATCCGCGATCTCGGCATAGGGCAGGCCGGCCAGGTAGCGGTAGGCCAGCGTGCGGCGTTGTTTGTCCGGCAACGCCTCCAGCGCCGCCCACAGGTCCGGGTCATGGTGGTCGGTGTGCCCGGTCTCGGGAACGGCGTCGACAGGATCGGGCGCCCGGGTGACCGCGCGCCCGATGTCGATGGCCTTGCGGTGCGCGATGGTCACCAGCCAGGCCTCCACGTTGGCGCCCGCGTCGAGCTGCGGGTAGGCCCGCATGGCGGACAGGAACGTCTCCGACCACGCGTCCTCGGCGTCGGTCGGGCCGACGACCGCCCGGCACACGCGGAGCACCATCGGCCCGTACTCGGTCACGATGTCCTCGAATGGTCGTCGCACAGTCACATTGTGTAGACGCCGCCCTGGACCGGAACGTGAGATGCCGAGTTCAGCCCGACTCACTCTCTTAGTTGTAGTAGCGTCGGCGGCATGGGCGCCAACGTGTGGATCCTGGGCGGCTATCAGAGCGACTACGCCCGCAACCTGCATCGAGAGGGCCACGACCTCGCCGACCTGACGGCCGAGGTCGTCCGCGAGACGCTGGACGCCGCGCGGACGCCGGCCACCGAAATCGGCGTCGTGCACGTCGCCAACGCCTTCGGCGAGATGTTCGCCGCGCAAGGTCACCTCGGCGCCATGCCGGCCACCGTCGAACCGGCCTTGTGGGACGTCCCGTCCTCCCGGCACGAGGCGGCCTGCGCTTCGGGCAGTGTCGCGGTACTGGCCGCCGTCGCCGATCTGCGGTCGGGGGCCTATGACAGCGCCCTGGTCATCGGCGTGGAACTGGAGAGGACGGTGCCCGGCGACACCGCGGCCGCCTACCTCGGCGCGGCCGCCTGGACCGGACACGAGGGCGACGACGCCACCTTCATGTGGCCGTACATGTTCAGCCGGGTCGCCGACGAGTACGACCGCCGGTATGGCCTCGATGACACCCACCTCGATGCCATCTCCATGCTCAACTACGCCAACGCGCGCGCCAACCCGAACGCCCAGACCCGCTCATGGGTTGTCGACACGGCATCCAATCCCGTTGTGGAAGGTCGGATCCGGCGACTGGACTGCAGCCAGATGACCGACGGCGGTGCCGGGGTGGTGCTGGTGAGCGACAACTTCCTGCGCGATCACCCCGACGCCCGGCCGATCGGGCGCATCGACGGCTGGGGCCACCGCACCGTGGGTCTGGGTCTGCAGCAGAAACTGGACCGCGCCGCCGACGATCCGTACGTGCTGCCGCATGTGCGTGCCGCCGCGCTCGACGCGTTCGGCCGCGCCCAGGTGGGCCTCGATGA
This sequence comes from Mycobacterium sp. P4_H6, assembly GCF_056400845.1. Lineage (NCBI taxonomy): Bacteria > Bacillati > Actinomycetota > Actinomycetes > Mycobacteriales > Mycobacteriaceae > Mycobacterium > Mycobacterium sp. P4_H6. Next base: position 102,471 of record NZ_JBFUKN010000006.1, read on the forward strand.
TCTCGATGGCTTCGAGGTGCACGACTGTTTCACGCCCAGTGAGTATCTCGCGATCGACCACATCGGGCTGACCGGGCCGGGCGAGTCCTGGAAGGCCATCGAGAACGGCGAGATCGAGATCGGTGGGCGGCTGCCCATCAACCCGAGCGGCGGGCTGATCGGCGGCGGGCACCCTGTCGGCGCCAGCGGTATCCGGATGCTGCTCGACGCCGCCAAACAGGTCAGCGGTACCGCGGGCGCGTACCAGGTGGAGGGCGCAAAGACGTTCGGCACCTTGAACTTCGGTGGCAGCACCGCCACCACCGTCAGCTTTGTCGTCGGTTCGACCCTGGAGGTTCTGTGAACGCCGATCTCGTCGCCAAGTTCGCGTCCACCCTGCCCCCGGACGACGATCATCCCTACCGCACCGGCGCCTGGCGCCCGCAGACCAGCGAATGGGACGCCGACGACCTGCTGGCCGTGGAAGGCGAGATCCCGGCCGACCTGGACGGGGTGTACCTGCGCAACACCGAGAACCCGCTGCACCCGGCGTTCAAGGCCTACCACCCATTCGACGGTGACGGCATGCTGCACATCGTCAGCTTCCGGGACGGAAAGGCAAGCTATCGCAACAGGTTCATCCGCACCGACGGTTTCCTGGCCGAGAACGAGGCCGCCGGTCCGCTGTGGCCCGGGATCGCCGAGCCGGTGGAGTTCGCCAAACGCGACTACGGCTGGGGCGCGCGCACCCTGATGAAGGACGCGTCGAGCACGGATGTCGCCGTGCACCGCGGTGTCGCGCTCAGTAGCTTTTACCAGTGCGGCGACCTGTACCGCCTCGACCCGTACACCGGTGAGACCTTGGGCAAACAGGATTGGGCCCCGGCCGGATTGGGGGTCTCGGCGCACCCGAAGGTCGACGACGCCACCGGTGAATTGCTGTTCTTCAACTACGGCAAGGACGCCCCCTACCTACACTACGGGGTGGTCGACGAGAACAACGCGATCGTGCACTACGTCGACGTCGAACTGCCCGGGCCCCGACTGCCGCACGATATGGCGTTCACCGAGAACTACGTGATTCTCAACGACTTTCCGTTGTTCTGGGATGCCGAGTTCCTCAAGCACAACGCGCACATTCCGCGCCTGCACCGCGACATGCCGTCCCGGTTCGCGGTGTTGCCGCGGCGCGGCGGGTCCGGTGATGTCCGATGGTTCGAGGCCGACACCACTTACGTCCTGCATTTCACCAATGCCTACGAGGACGGCGACGAGATCGTGCTGGACGGCTTCTTCCAGGGCGAACCCGAGCCCACCGAGGGTTTCGACAATGGGATGAACCCCAAGTGGCAGCGCATCTTCCGTGGGCTGTCGCTGGACGGGATGCAGACCAGGCTGCACCGCTGGCGGTTCAACCTCGTCACCGGCCAGACCCGGGAAGAGCAGTTGTCGGACAGCATCACCGAATTCGGGATGATCAACTCCGGCTTCGCCGGCCGCCCCTACCGCTACACCTACGCCGCCACCGGCAAGCCGGGGTGGTTCCTGTTCGACGGTCTGGTCCGCCACGATCTGCACACCGGCGCCGAGCAACGGTACGCCTTCGCCGACGGCGTCTACGGCAGCGAGACCGCCATGGCGCCCCGCGTCGGCAGTAGCGGCGAGGACGACGGCTACCTGATCACCCTCACCACAGACATGAACGCTGACGCCTCTTACTGCCTGGTGTTCGACGCCGCCCGGGTGTCGGACGGTCCGGTGTGCAAACTAGCGCTGCCCGAACGGATCTCCAGTGGCACGCACTCCACCTGGGCACCCGGCTCGGAGCTGAGGCGCTGGCGCGAGTGACACAACCCAACGCCGTCGCCCGGATGCTCGGGCTGCTCGGCGACGAATGGACCCTGCTGATCGTTCAGCAGGGTCTGCTGGGCGCCTCCCGGTACGGGGAGTTCATGGAACGGCTGCCCATCTCACATTCGGTGCTGACACGGCGTCTGGTCGCCATGGTCCAACACGACCTGATGACCCGGCGCCAGTACCAGTCCGGGCCGACCCGCTATGAGTATCTGCTCACCGCGCGCGGTCAGGCCCTGTGGCCGGTGCTGGTGGCGATCTGGGCATGGGAGCGCCGATGGGTGCCCGAGCATGCACTGCCCGCCATGCGCCACAACGACTGCACCCGCGACTTCTCCCCGCAGCTGACCTGCCGCGCCTGCAGCCTGGAGACCGACGAGAAACACCTTGTCGCGCAATGGGGTCCGAGCGGTTCCTGGCCGCGCTCGATGCCGGTGGGATCCACCCGGCGCCGTTCGCACAACGACCGGRCCACCCAGGCCGACCTGTTCCCGCAGACCATGAGCATCCTGGGCAACCGCTGGGCGTTCGCGATCATGGTGGCCGCCTTCGTCGGTACGACCCGGTTCACCGATTTCGCCGGCCAACTCGGGGCGCCGCCCGGATCGCTGACCGACCGGCTGCAGATCCTGGTCACCAACGGGGTGCTCGACGGCGGCTACCGGCTCACCGAGAAGGGGCGCGCGGTGCTGCCCATCATCCTCACCGCACTGGACTGGGCCCAGCACTGGTACGTCACCGACGAAGGGCCGGCGGTGCACGTCACCCACACTGCCTGCGGCAGTGAGTTCACCGCACAGCTGGCGTGTGATCAGTGCGGCGAGCCGCTACACGGGTCCGGGGTCGTGGCGGTCTGAGCGGGACCGCAGATTGTTGCGCACCGCCGGCCATTCGATGTCCAGGATCGAATAGACCACGGTGTCGCGGCGCGACCCGTCGGCCAGCAACTGGTGGCTGCGCAGGATGCCGTCGAGCTTGGCGCCCAGGCGCTCGATCGCGGCCCGGCTGGTCGAGTTGAAGAAGTGGGTGCGGAACTCGACGGCCACACAGCCGAGCACCTCGAAAGCGTGCGTCAGCAACAGCAGTTTGGCCTCGGTGTTCACCCCGGTCCGCCGGGCCGTGGCGGCATACCAGGTGGCGCCGATCTCGAGACGCCGGTTGGGTCCGTCGATGTTCAGGTAGCTCGTCGACCCGATCACGGTGCCGTCCAGGGCGCGCACCACAAAGGTGAAGACGCTCGGGTCGGCCAGCCTGGTCTGCACCCATTCGGCGGCGGTGTCCGGTGTCGGCACCTTGGTGAACCACAGGTCCCCGGTGTCCGCGGCGGCCGCCGCGATCTCGGCGGCGTGCCCGGCCTGCAGTGGTTCCAGCGTGACCCAGCGCTGCCCGGTCAGCACCACCGGCTCCACGAAGCTCATCGGTGCGCCCCGGTCTGCGCCCAGGCGACCACCATCGCCAGCACGGACAGCACGATGGCCAGTATCGTCATCGCCGCGGCCAGGTACATGCCGTACCCGGCGGCCACCGGCGCCTGCACGTACAGCCGGAAGTACCAGCCGATCAGTGCGGCCACGATCATCGAAACCGCCAGTGCCGCAGACGATGCCAGCCGCGCCGACAGCTGCCGGGCAGCCATCGCGGCGGCCACGATCAGCGTCGCCGCCAGCAGCACAATCAGCTGGCCGACCCCGAAGCCCGGCGGCGGCACCCCGATGGCGCCGACCTTGCCGCCGATCGCGTTGGCCCGACCGCCGCCGTCGGCGGAGGTGGTCAGCCACGGCAACCAGGCACTCACCGCCAGGACCAGCGCGCACAACGCAACCAGCCAGCCGGGACGCAATCGAGCCATGCGCCTCAGGTTATCGGGTCGCGCTGCGTACCCTGGGTCCCCATGACGGAACTACCCGAATGGGCCCGCCAGCTCGACCTGTCCCCGCACCCCGAAGGGGGCTGGTACCGCGAAACCTGGCGCAGTGAGCTGACGTTCCCGCAGTCGGCGCTCCCGTCGGATTACACCGGACCGCGGCGCGCCGGAACGGCCATCCTGTTCCTGCTGATGCCCGGCCAGCAATCGGCCTGGCACACCGTGCGCAGCGCCGAGCTGTGGATGCACCACCGGGGCAGCCCGCTGCTTCTGGAGGTCGGCCGCGAACAGGACTCGGCGCACACCGTGGTGCTGGGACCCGATATCGCCGCCGGCGAGCAGCCGCAGTCGGTGGTGCCGCCCGGGCACTGGCAGCGGGCGCGTCCGCGTGACGACGAGCCGACTCTGGTCAGTTGTGTGGTGGTGCCGGGCTTCGACTTCGCCGACTTCGCACTGAGCGCGGGTTAGTACCGCAGTGCCGTAACGGAATTCACCGCAGCCTACGAGAAGACCTTCTTGAACTGGTCCAGTGACTGCCGGATGTCACTCTTGAGCGCCCCGGCGACCACCATCCCGATCGGGCCGAACAGCGCCGGCCCGCCCAGATGAATGTCCAATTGCACGGAGGCACCGTCGGCGACGGGCTTGACCCGCGCGATCAGCTTGATCTTCACCCCACCGACGCCGTTGCCGTTGAGCGTCATCGACTCCGGCGGCTTGTAGTTGACGATGGTCCAGTGCACGCGGTTGAGCATGCCCTTGACCTCGACGATCGACTCGATCTCGGTGCCCTTGTCCAGCGTCTCGGGCAGCGCCGAGCGCCACATCTTGTGGATGCTCAGCCACTCCTTGAACCGGGACAGGTCCGAGGCCGCTTCCCACGCCTGCTCCGGCGACAACGGGACGTCGACGGAGACGGAAAGCTTCGCCACCCTTAGGAGGCCGGCGGGGCCGTCGGCGGCTCGTTGGCCGGCGGTACCTGGCCCGACTGCTGGGTCGGAGGCACCTGCTGGCCACCGGCCTGGTCGCGGGCGGCCTTCTTGGCGGCGTCCTGCACCTTGTCCACGTGCTGGGCGTATTTGCCCTGTGTCTTCTTGTCGACCAGGTCACCGGCCTTGTCGATCACGGTGTCGACCTTGTCGGCGTTCTTCGCCACCAGGCCTTTGATCTTGTTCAAGAAACTCATGACCCAACCCTAGCGCCAGAGCCGGCGGGGTTCACCGGACAATCGGCCCTCCACCCACCAGGCCACCTCGATGATCACCGCCGCCACCGCACCGATGACCAGCCCCATCGAGGTCAGCGCGAGATTGGACGGATCCAGCAGGAACGTCTCCTGGGCCAGCGGAATGGAGAAGATCACCACATAGGCCAGCGCGGACACCGCGACCAGCGCGATCCGCCACCACTCGTAGGGGCGGGCCACCACCGCCAGCACCCACACCGAGGCCACCAGCAGGGTGATCAGCGCCGTGGTGGAGGCCTGCGTCTGCTCGACATCGGTGGCGCCGCGGCCCTGATAGGCCAGCAGGTAGGAGATGAACGTGCTCAGGCCGACGACGACGCCTGCGGGCAGCGCGGAGGTCATCACCCGTCGCACGAAACCGGGGCGGGCCCGTTCGGAGTTCGGCGCCAGCGACAGGATGAACGCCGGGATGCCGATGGTGAACCAGGCCGCGATGGTGACGTGGATCGGCTGGAACGGATACAGCAGCGGATCGGACCCGAACAGCTTGGCCGACAACCCGCCGATGCCGACGAGTGCGGCCAGCAGCACCGAGTACACCGTCTTGGTCAGGAACAGGTTGGAGACCCGTTCGATATTGCCGATCACCCGGCGGCCCTCGCCCACCACATGCGGCAGCGTCGCGAACTTGTTGTCCAGCAACACGATCTGGGCCACCGCGCGGGATGCGGAGCTGCCCGATCCCATCGCCACGCCGATATCGGCGTCCTTGAGGGCCAGCACATCGTTGACGCCGTCACCGGTCATCGCCACGGTGTGCCCACGGCTCTGCAGGGCGTGCACCATGGCCCGTTTCTGGTCCGGGCGCACCCGCCCGAAGGTGGTGTACTGGTCGACGGCACTGGCGAGCTCGTCAGAAGTCTCGGGGAGTTGACGGGCATCGAGCGTCTCACCGTGCAGGCCGAGCGTCCCGGCCACCGCACCCACCGATTTGGCGTTGTCCCCGGAGATCACCTTGACCGTGACCTGCTGGGAGGCAAAGTAATCCAGCGTGTCACGGGCGTCCGGGCGCACCCGCTGTTCCAGCACGACGAGCGCGGCCGGGGTGACGGTGCCGGGTGCGTCCGGTGCATCGACCGAGTGCTCGCACGATCCCAGCAGCAGCACCCGCAGGCCCTGCGCGCCGATCCGCTCGGCCTCCTCGGCCTCCGGCGAGGCCGGGTCGAGCAGCACATCGGGGGCGCCGATCACCCAGTTGCCGTGCTCGCCGTAGGACGCGCCGCTCCACTTGGTGGCCGACTTGAACGGCGCCGACGCCGTGGCCGTCCAGCCCGGTGCGGTGTCATAGGCCTCGGCGATGGCCGCCATGCTGGCGTTGGGCCGGGCGTCGTCGGCGGCCAGCTGGGCCAGCACCGTGGCGCAGTCGGCTGTGACAATCCCCCGGTCGCTGCGCTCCTGCCCGCCGGCGCCGAGCGCCTTGAGTTCGGACAGCCGCATACCGTTCTCGGTCAGCGTGCCGGTCTTGTCCGCGCACACCACGTCGACCCGGGCCAGGCCCTCGATGGCGGGCAGTTCCTGCACCAGGCACTGGCGCTGCCCCAGTCGCACCACGCCGACGGCGAACGCGATGGACGTCATCAGCACCAGGCCCTCGGGCACCATCGGCACCAGCGCACCGACCATCCGCAGCACGGACTCCCGCCAGCCGGCGTCGGTGGTGAACAGCTGGGTGTAGATGATCAGGGCGCCGGCCGGCCACAGCAGGTAGGTGATGAACTGCAGGATCTTGTTGATGCCGGTGCGCAGTTCGGATTTCACCAGGGTGAACTTGCTGGCCTCCTCGGCGAGCTGGGCGGCGTAGGCCTCCCGCCCGACCTTGGTGGCCCGGTAGGCACCGGAGCCGGCGACGACGAAGCTGCCCGACATCACCGTGTCACCGGGATCCTTGGCCATCGCGTCGGCCTCGCCGGTCAGCAGCGACTCGTCGACCTCAAGGTTGTTCTCCTCCAGCACTTCCCCGTCGACGGTGATCTGGTCACCGGGGCCGACCTCGATGACATCGCCGAGCACCACCTCACTGGGCGCGAGCGCACGCGTCCCGGACTGCCTGCGCACCACGGGTTTGGCCTGCCCGACGATGGCCAGCTTGTCCAGGGTCTGTTTGGCGCGCAGTTCCTGGATGATGCCGATCGCGCTGTTGGCGACGATCAGCAGTCCGAACAGCCCGTTGATCAGTGAACCGGTGGCCACCACGATGGCGAACAGCACACCGAGGATCGCGTTGATGCGGGTGAACACGTTGGCGCGCACGATCTCCGAGACGCTGCGTGCTGCCCGGGTCGGCACGTCATTGGTCTTGCCGTCGGCCACCCGCTGGGCGACCTCGGCATCGGACAGCCCGGTGATCGTCGTCGTCACTTGAAGAACACCCCGTTGTGGTTGTCGTCGAAGTACTCCAGCGTCAACTTCACGCCGTCGAAGGTGGCCTTGGAAATCGTTCCCGGGGGCGCGTTCTCGGTGACGAATTCGAAGGTGAAGACGTCGCCGTCCCAGTGCGTCAGCTCCACGTCCAGCTTGGGCCCGAGCGCCAGGCGCAGCCGGCCGTCGCGTTCGGTGACCCGCGCCGGTCCCCAGAATTCGTTGTCGTAGGTGCCGGTGTAGGTCGACAATGCCGCTGCCGGTACCGATTTGGCCGGCGGTTGCTGTCCGACCAGCGAGCCGACCGGGTCGCTCATCGGCAGCAGCCGGGAGCTGTACAGCTCGTACCACGGTTCCCGAACCTGGCCGAACTGCACCAGATCGGCGAAGGACGCGTTGAGCGCCTCGGGCACCCCCGACGGTGTGGCGTTGGTCAGCGCGACGATCGCGACATCGGCCGACGGCAGTAGCAGGATGTTCGTGCCCGCACCCAATTCGAAGGCACCGGAGTGGCTGATCTCGGTGCGCGCCCCCGACGTCGACCCGACGTTGAAGCCGAACCCGTAGAAGCCGGACCGCATCGCCGGTTCGGTCCCCCGACTGGACACGACCTGCGGGGTCAGCGCGGGCAGCAGCGCATCGGCCTCGACGATCTGCTTACCGTCGTGGTTTCCGTTGGCCAGCACCATGGAAAGCCACCGGGTCATATCGTTGACCGACGAACTCGCCCCGCCCGCCGGGCCTTCGGCGTCCGCGTTGCGCACGTAGGCCGGTTCGAAACCCTGCGCCGTCCGGATGTGCCCGACGGCGCGGTTCGGCCGGCGTTCGTAATCGGCAAACCGGTAGCTGGTGGCGGCCATCCCGAGCGGGCCGAACAGCACGTCATCGGCGAGCGCCTCCCAGGGCTTACCCGCGCCGACGGCGACCGCCTCGGCACCGGCGGTGAAGCCGAAGTTGGTGTACGCATAGGAGATTCGGAACGGATCGAGCGGCAGCTGGCGAAGCTTCTCCAGCACGGCGCGCCGGTCGTAGCCGATGTCCTCCAGGATGTCCCCGGCGTGGTCGGGTAAACCGGAGCGGTGCGACATCAGATCACCGACGCTGACCATCGGGGTGACGGCGGGGTCCGACAGCGCGAACCACGGCAGTTTGGACACCACCGGGGTGTCCCATTCGATGGCGTCCGCACCGACCTGCTGGGCGACCACCGTCGAGGCCAGCGACTTCGACACCGACGCCAGCTGGAACACCGTGTCGGGGTCCACCGGTTCACCGGTCTTGACATCTTTGACACCGAAACCCTTGGCGTACACGGTCTTTCCGCCGTGCACGACGGCGACCGCCATCCCGGGGACGCCGGACTTCGACATCAGGTCCGCAGCGATACCGTCGAGCTGCGCGACGGCATTGTCCACCGCGTTCTCCGGCAGCGGCCCTGACGGCACCAGCGGCGGCGGTACCGGATCGGCCGGGGCCGCAGCAGGAGGCGGGGGCGGGTCAGCCGGTTGCGCTGTGTTCGAAGCCCCGCAACCAGCCAACAGCACAACCGCCGCGGCGACGCTCAAGATCAGTCTCACGGCGTCAACGCTATCGGGTCAGTCCCGCCACCATGGGTTGATCGTGAATGCACTGACCAGCTCACCCGGTTTCGGCGTCGCCACCGGTACCCCTTCGGCGGCGGCGGCCTTCAGCATCCGCTCCACCGGCTCCGACCACGGGTGCGGGGCCAGCCGGAACGTCGCCCAGTGGATCGGCACCAGCAGCCCGGTGTCGGTGACGTCGCGGTGCGCGCGCACCGCCTCCTCCGGGTTCATGTGGATGTCCGGCCAGCCCGGGTGGTACGCGCCGATCGGCATGAGGGTCAGGTCGAACGGCCCGTAGGCGTCCCCGATCCCGGCGAACCCGGCGGTGTACCCGGTGTCACCACCGAAGAACACGCGGTGTTGCGGGCCGATCACCGCCCAGGACGACCACAGCGTCACATTGCGGGTCAGGAAGCGGCCGGAGAAATGCCGGGCCGGGGTGCACACCAGGCGGATCGATCCGAGTTCGGCGCCCTCATCCCAGTCCAGTTCGACGATCCGCTCCGCCGGCAGACCCCAGGTACGCAGGTGCGCACCGATGCCGAGGGGCACGTAGAACTTGGCGCGCTGCGTGCGGGCCAGCGCCTTGATGGTGTCGATGTCGAGATGGTCGTAATGGTCGTGGCTGATGATCACCGCATCGATGGCGGGCAGCTCGTCGAGTTCGGCGGGCACCGGGTGCAGGCGCTGCGGCCCGATGACCCGGGACGGCGAGCACCGCTGGCTCCACACCGGGTCGGCCAGCACCCGGTAGCCGTCGACCTCGATGAGCGCCGAGGAGTGGCCGTACCAGGTGACGGCCAGATCCGCGGGCGCGGTGTCGACGGCTGGGCGGACCAGCGGGATCTCCCGGGGCGGGCGCTGCTGCTGGCCGCCGGTCAGGATGTCACGCACCAGCGCGAACTGATCGGCCCGGGTGAGCTGCGCCGGCGAGGCCGGTTCCCGGTTGACGAAGACACCGCCGTCATAGTTCGGCGACTTCTTGGCCGCTGGGCCGATGTCGACGGCGCCGAGCGCGGACGGCGCGCCCTGCACCGCTCGCAGCACCCAGCCGCCGGCGACCACTGCCGCGGTACCGCCCAGCAACCGGGCCGCCTGCGCGAACATCAGGCGCCGTAGAAGTTTGGTGCGCGCTTCTCGATCCGGGCGACCTGGGCTTCGATCACGTCCGGGCTGGCCCAGGCCTTCTCGAAGCCCTCCTTGTGGGCCGGCCACGGTTCCTCGTAGGCGCCGTCATCGTTGAGAACGCGCTTGGAGTGCGCGACCGAGAGCGGTGCGAAACCGGCGATCTCGGCGGCCCATGCCTGCGCTGCGGCGAGGTCGCCGACCCGGTTGACCATGCCGGTCTGCGCCGCGGTGTCGAGGTCGAGGCGCTCGGCGGCGATCAGCATGGCGCGGGCCCGGCCGTGCCCGACCAGGGACACCAGCCGGCGGATCGACCAGTTGTCGAGCGCCAAACCGTACTTGGCGATCGGGAACTGGAAGTAGGTGCCTGCGGCGGCGACCCGCAGATCGCAGATCATCGACAGGATGACCCCAGCCCCGATTGCCGGGCCGTTCAGCGCCGCGACGACGGGCACCGGGCTGGCATCGATGGCCAGGTTCAACGCGGTGATCTTGTCCGGCAGTTCCTGCGCCACACCCTCGGCGTCGGACAGATCGGCGCCGGCGCTGAACACCGAACCCTGCCCGGTCAGCACGATGGCGCGGGCATCCGAAACAGCGGCTTTCTCGATCTCTTCGCGCAGGCCGTCGACGAGTGCGGCGTTGAGCGCGTTGCGGCGCTCAGGGCGCTGCATTTCCAGGGTGACGACGTTGCCGTCGCGGGTCACTCCAATCATGGACCCCAGCCTATTAGCCTTCTCGTGTGAGCAGCGCGCTGGCACTACGTGACGCCGTCCTGGACGAGGGGTCCTTCCGCAGTTGGGACAGCGCACCCCTGCAGGTTGCCCAGTCCGATTCCTACCGCGCGGAACTGGCCGCGGCCGCCGAGAAATCGGGTCTGGACGAATCGGTACTGACCGGCGAGGGCACCGTCCATGGACGGCGGGTGGCCGTGCTGGCCTGCGAGTTCGACTTCCTGGCCGGCTCGATCGGGGTGGCCGCCGCCGAGCGGATCACCGCCGCGATCACCCGGGCCACCGCCGAGCGGTTGCCGTTGCTGGCCTCCCCCGCCTCCGGGGGCACCCGCATGCAGGAGGGCACCGTCGCCTTCCTGCAGATGGTGAAGATTGCGGCCGCCGTCGAACTGCACAAGCGCGAACATCTGCCCTACATCGTGTATCTGCGCCACCCCACCACCGGCGGGGTGTTCGCATCCTGGGGTTCGCTCGGGCACGTCACCGCCGCCGAACCCGGTGCGCTGATCGGCTTCCTCGGCCCCCGGGTGTACGAGCACCTCTACGGCGAGAAGTTCCCGCCCGGGGTGCAGACCGCGGAGAACCTGTACCGGCACGGCGTCATCGACGGGGTGGTGCCGCTGGAGGCGCTGCGCTCGGTGCTCAACCGCACACTGGCGGTGATCCTCGATCCGCCCGGCCCGCCGCCGCCGGCACCTGAACTCACCGAGATCGCCGACATCCCGGCCTGGGATTCGGTGCTGGCCTCCCGGCGGCCCGACCGTCCCGGCGCCGAGTACGTGCTGCGGCACGGCACGACGGACCCGGTGGTGCTCTCCGCGACCAACACCAGTTCCGGTCAGACGCTGCTGGCGCTGGCCCGGTTCGGCGGCCAGCCCGCGGTGGTGCTGGGTCAGCGCCGGCTCGGCATGCTGGGCCCCGAGGCGTTGCGCGAGGCACGCCGCGGGATGGCGCTGGCCGGCGGTCTGCGGTTGCCGCTGGTGTCGTTCATCGACACCGCCGGCCCGGCGCTGTCCGTGGACGCCGAGCAGGACGGCCTGGCCGGTGAGATCGCGCGCTGCCTGGCCGAATTGGTGACACTCGAGGTCCCGACGGTGTCGGTGCTGCTCGGTCAGGGCAGCGGCGGCCCGGCGCTGGCGATGGTGCCCGCCGACCGGGTGCTGGCCGCCCAGCACGGCTGGCTGGCGCCGCTGCCGCCGGAAGGGGCCAGCGCGATCGTGTTCCGCGATACCGATCATGCGCCGGAATTGTCTGCCGCCCAAGGGATCCGGTCAGCGGATCTGCTGCGCAACGGGATCGTCGACGCCATCGTCCCCGAACTCGACGACGCCGCCGACGAACCGATGGCCTTCACCGCACGGCTGTCGGCGTCCATCGCCGACGAGCTCTACCGGCTGCGCGCCATGTCCGACATCGAGCGGGTCGGCACCCGGCTACACCGTTACCGGCGCATCGGGCTGTAGACGGGCGCCTCGACGGTGGGGATGCGGATGCTGAAAGTTGTTCGGCCCGAACCTGACTGAGCATCGATGGTGCCGCCGTGCGCCTCCACGATGGACGACACGATGGACAGGCCGAGACCGAAACTGCCCGCCTCCCGGGACCGCGACTTGTCGGCGCGCACGAACCGTTCGAACAGGTGCGGCAGCAGCTCGGCCTCGATACCGGGTCCGTCATCGGCAACGCTGAGCTGCACATGCGCCGGGCCGGTGACGATCGCGGTCCGCACGGTGGTGCCCTCCGGGGTGTGCACCCGGGCGTTGGACAGCAGGTTCGCAACCGTCTGATGCAGCCGGGCCCGGTCGCCGAGCACCCACACCGGATGGTCGGGCACGTCGACCAGCCAGCGGTGCGACGGTGCGGACACCGCGGCGTCGTTGACGGCGTCGACCACGAGTTCGGAGAGGTCGACCTCCGTCCGTTCCAGGTCCTGACCTTCGTCGAGGCGGGCCAGCAACAGCAGGTCGGCGACCAGTGTGGTCATCCGGCTCGCCTCCCCCTCGATCCGGGCCAGCGCGTACTCGGTCATCTTCGGCAGCGCTGCGCTGTCCTGCCTGGTCAGCTCCGCGTACCCGTGGATGGCCGCCAGCGGGGTGCGCAGCTCGTGGCTGGCGTCGGTGATGAACTGCCGCATCCGTCGGTCGGACGCGGCGACATCGGACAGTGCGTGTTCGACGTGATCGAGCAGGGTGTTCAGGGTGGCGCCGACCAGGCCGACCTCGGTGCGCGGATCGGTGTCACCGGCGGGTACCCGCGGGGTGATGGCGTGGTTGTCGCGGTCCAGCGGCAGCGCCGCCACCTCCGCGGCGGTCGCCGACACCCGGTTCAGCGGGCGCAGCGCGAACCGCACGACGGCCAGCGTGCTCAGCGCGGTGACCACCAGCGCCAGCAGTGTCATCGCCGAGACCACCGCCGTCTCGCGGATCATCGCGTCCCAGGCCGGGGTCCGTGACACCCCGGTGACCAGGACCTCGTTCCCGTCACCGGGTCGCCCGACCATGCGGTACCAGCCCAGACCGGGTAGCTCGACGCTGCGGGGCTGCGGGTCGACCCACGACATCTCGGCGATCGTGCGCACCGCATCCGGCGGCGCCTGCTCGGCATCGCCGTCGCCGAAGTGTGCCGAATCGACGGCCTGCCCGCCCTGGATCAGGACGACGACGTTGCCCGGCGCTTGCCCGATCAGATTGATCAGGGGCTTCATGGCACCCGGTGCGGGCAGCTGACCGCCGGGTCCCGGTGTGCTGCGGTACTTGATCACCGAACTGACACAGCCTTGCGCCGCGCCGGCGAGTTGGGCGTCGATGATGCCCAGCACCGAGGACCGCAACGTCACCACCGACGCCGCCCCGATGGTCGCCATCGCGAGCATCACCACCACCGAGACGCCGACCACCAGCTGCTTGAGCAGGGTCCAGCTGCGCCAGATGCGCTTCACGGCGCGGCGCGCAGCAGGTAGCCCACACCGCGCACGGTGTGGATCATCGGTTCGCGGTCGGTGTCGAGCTTCTTGCGCAGGTAGGACACGTACAGATCGACGATGCTGGTCTTGCCGCCGAAGTCGTAGTCCCACACGTGTTGCAGTATCTCGTTGCGGCCCAATGCCCGTCGCGGATTGCGCATCATGAACCGCAGCAGGTCGAACTCGGTGGAGGTCAGGGCCACCGGCTCGCCACCGCGGGTCACCGCACGGCTGGCCACATCGAGGGAAAGGTCACCGACGGTCAGCGATTCGTCCTCGGCCGGTGTCAGATAGGCGGTGCGCCGCAGCAATCCGCGTAGCCGTGCGACCAGTTCTTCGAGCGAGAACGGTTTGGTCATGTAGTCGTCGCCGCCGGCGGTCAGCCCGTTGACCCGGTCGGCCACCGAGTCGCGGGCGGTGAGGAACAGCGTCGGGGTGTAGGTGTCGGATTCGCGGATCTGGGCGAGCACGCCGAGGCCGTCGGTATCGGGCAGCATGATGTCCAGAACCARCAGATCAGGGGTGGCGGCGCGATACTTGGCCACCGCTTCGGCGGCGTCGTGGGCGACGTCGATCTCCCAGCCCTCGTACTGCAGGGCCATCCTGATCAGATTGGTCAGCGCGCGTTCGTCATCGACGAGCAGCACCCTGATCGGTGAGCCGTCGGCGCGGTACATCCGCGGCAGCTGACCGAGGATGGCGCGGCGCGGCCCCTGGCCATCGGTCGGTGCGGACGTCACCGGACCATTGTCGCCGCTGTCTACCGCGCGGGCACCCACTCCGACATTTGAATCGTCTATGAGAGTCGCGTCCGGTGCCCGTCCAGCCAGAAGACTTGGCCCCTGGCCGACATCCCACGAAAGGGTCGAACATCATGTCCACCTCCACCGCCCGCTCGACATCGACGGTCGACACCCGCCTGTCGTCGAACTCCGGTGTCGCGCTCGGCATCTTCCGCATCCTCGTCGGGCTGATGTTCGCGATGCACGGGACGGCGAAACTGTTCGCGTTCCCCAGCGGCTCCCCGGTGGCCTTCGGCGCCTGGCCGGCGTGGTGGGCCGGCGTGCTCGAGATCGTCCTCGGCCTGCTCATCACGGTGGGCCTGGCGACCAGGGCGGCCGCGTTCATCGCTTCCGGCATGATGGCGGTCGCCTACTTCTGGCGGCATTTCCCGGATGGCTTCTGGCCCATCGACAACGGTGGTGAGAGCGCGGTGCTGTACTGCTTCATCTTCCTGCTGCTGGTCTTCGTCGGACCCGGGTCGCTCGCGGTGTCCCGCCGCTAATTGACTGAAGCGCAATATCTCTGAGCGCTGGATGTAGCCACCACTTTCCGGTACACGCGTGCCAACATCTGACGCATGGCCACATCCACCATTGCCAACGTCGCACAATTCAAGGACCCGCTGACCTCCAGAGTGCCCACCGCGCTGGGCGTCTTCCGCATCCTGGTGGGCCTGATGTACGCCATGCACGGCACCGTCAAACTGTTCGGCGTTCCCAGCGGTTCGACGGTGGACTTCGGCGCCTGGCCGGGCTGGTGGGCGGCGGTGCTGGAAGTGGTGTTCGGGCTGCTCATCGCGGCCGGTGTGCTGACCCGGGTGGCGGCGTTCATCTCCTCGGGCGTGATGGCGGTCGCCTATTTCTGGAAGCACTTCCCGGACGGCTTCTGGCCCATCGACAACGGCGGAGAGACCGCGGCGCTGTACAGCTTCATCTTCGCGCTGCTGGTGTTCACCGGCCCGGGTGCGCTGGCGCTGCGCCGCTAAACCTCGATCGGCGGGTTCAACCTCTCCATCGTGTACTGCCGGTCGCGGCGCGCCGCCCACGAACTGGCGGCCAGCGCCGCGATGAGCAGCCCACCGAGTACCGCGATCGCCACCACCATCCGGGAGTCGAACCCGCCGGCGATGGTCTGCCGTAAACCGTTGACGGCGTAGGTCATCGGGTCGAACGGATGCAGTATCTGGAAGGGTTTGGCCGTGGTCTCCACCGGATAGATGCCGCCCGCCGACACCAGTTGCAGCATCAGGAACGCCAGCGTCACGACCCGTCCCACCGACACCCCGAACAACGCGTTGAACGCCTGGATGATGGCCAGGAACGTGGCACCGATCAGCAGCAGGAACGCCACCGTCGCCAGCGGGTACCTGGCCTGCAGGCCGACCCCGAAGTGCACCACCACATACATCACCGAGACCTGGCAGACGACGATCAACAGCGCGGGCCAGTAGGATGCCAGCACCACCCGCAGGGCACCGAGGCCGTGCACGATCGGTCGGGACTGCATGGGCTTCAACAACATCCAGATGATGAGCGCCCCGATGAACAATGCCAGCGGCAGGAAGAACGGGGCGAACCCGGTGCCGAAGGTGGCGGCCGGATTGTCGGTCTGCAACTCCAGGCTGACGGGCGCGGCCAAGGTTCGGGCGACGTCGGTGCGCTGCTGCGGCGTCCAGTTCGGCACCTGCGCCGAGCCCTCCTTGAGCTTGCTGGCCAACTCGGCACTGCCGTCGGCCAGTTTCTGCGTGCCATCGGCCAGTTGCGTTGCCCCATCGGATAACTGACCGCCACCGTTGGCCAGTTGCACCAGGCCGCTGTTGAGCTGATGCGCACCGGTGTCGAGCCGGTCCACCCCGTCCTTCAGGGCGGCGACATCGCTGCGCAAGCCACCGTTGAGCGCCCGGGTGATGAACACCCGCAGCTTGCTGTTCGGGTCCCCGAGTTCCCCCTCCAGCCGGGACGCGCTGTCGCGCAGCCGGATCAGTCCATCATCGGTGGCCGGGTCGATACCGTTGGTCCGCAGCAGCCGCTGCGCCCCGGCCAGTACGTCGCCGGCATGGCGCACCGTCGGGTCCGGGTTGGTCTGCAGCAAGCCGAGCGCCTGGTCGACGATGGCCGCGGCCTGCACCTGATCGATGTTCAGCGCGGCGATCCGGTCGGTGGTGGAACGCACTGCGCCGCTGAGACGCTGCGCCAGCAGACCGACCTCGTCGGGGTCGAGTTGCAGACCGCCCGCCCGGTCCAGCATCTCCAGCAACGGCCCGGTGGCCGAGTCCACCCGGGTGGCCAGTTGCCGGGTACCGGCCATCAGCTCAGCCGAACCGTCGCGCGCCACAACGAGTCCGGCGGTCAACTGGTCTGCACCCGAAGCCAGCCGCTGCGCGCCGTCGTTGGCCTCGGCATTGCCGGACGCCAGTTGCTGCGCGCCGTCGGCGGCCTTCACCAGTCCGTCGCCGGCGTCGGTCAGCCCGGTCAGCACCGTCTCCAGGGTGCGTTGCCCGATGCTCGCGTTGACCTGGTTGATCACCTCGCGGGCGGCGTTCTGCCCGATGATCGACCCCAGGTAGTTGTTGGCGTCGTTGAATTTGAAGTCGATGCGCGCCTGCTGCGGCGAGTCGCCGGACGGTGAGGCGACGTCGGCGCTGAAGTCCTGCGGCAGCGTCACCGAGAAGTAGTACTTGCCGCTGCTCACCCCGTCGGCGGCCTCGGTGGC